>NZ_VMMH01000017.1:0-65381 GCF_013277115.1 Streptococcus sp. 714 | reverse complement strand
GCGCTAATGCGGTAGAAGCCGCTAAATCAGAAGTTCCATCTTATGAAGGTGGCGCTAACGCAGTAGAAGCAGTTAAATCAGAACTTCCATCCTATGAAAGTGGCGCTCATGAAGTACAGCCTGCTAGTTCGAATTTACCAACTCTTGCGGATAGTGTAAACAAGGCTGAAGCAGCAGTGCATAAGGGGGCAGAATATAAGGCTGCCCCGTCTACTGCAGTGCAGGCTATGGCGCAAGAACATACTTATCAAGCACCTGAGGCGCAGCAGCATCTCCTACCTAAAACAGGAAGTGAAGATAAGTCCAGTCTTGCAATTGTAGGATTTGTAGGGATGTTTCTCGGCTTGTTGATGATAGGGAAAAAGAGAGAATAATAGAGAAGTTGAGAACTTAAATTTTAAAAAATAAAAAGAGGTAATGGAAATAAAATTAGGTACCGACTTTTAAAGGTTAGATTTTTTCTGTCTAATCTTTTAGGTACACATCCTACCTCTTTTTATATTAATGGAACTTTATACTCATCTGTTCTTAGCCATAGAATGTCATAAAAACATGAAGTAAAAAAGTAGTAAAAATAATAAAAAACTTTGTTTTTTTTATTATAATATAGTATACTTATTATAACGAAAATGGCTAATGGAAGCATTATTTTATCCAAGAGAATGTAAGCGATTTCTCGATGCTTGTAATGGTCTAAATAAAGAATTTATTGGAAGGGGTTTTTGAATAGTACATAAAAATAACAATGTCACCAGTTAAAGCTGGGCTCGGGCAGTAGCTGACTGCTCTAGAAGATTAGGAGTATTTGATGAAACAATATTTTTTAGAAAAAGGTCGAATCTTTAGTATTCGTAAACTGACTGTTGGTGTTGCTTCTGTAGCAGTCGGTCTTACTTTTTTTGCATCTGGGAATGTTGCGGCTAGTGAACTTGTGACAGAACCAAAACTTGAAGTTGACGGTCAATCAAAAGAAGTGGCAGATGTAAAACATGAAAAAGAAGAAGCAGTTAAAGAAAAAGTAACTGAAAAAACAGAGCCTACTGCCGAGAAAGCAACAGAGGAAGCTAAAACTGCTGAAGTGGCTGGTGATGTACTCCCTGAAGAAATCCCTGATCGTGCCTATCCTGATACTCCAGTGAAAAAAGTGGATACTGCAGCTATTGTATCAGAACAAGAAAGTCCACAGGTAGAGACTAAGAGCATCTTGAAACCTACGGAAGTAGCTCCAACTGAAGGCGAAAAAGAAAATAGAGCCGTTATCAATGGTGGCCAAGACCTTAAACGTATCAATTATGAAGGCCAGCCAGCTACCTCAGCTGCTATGGTTTATACAATTTTCAGTTCACCTTTAGCAGGTGGAGGTAGCCAACGTTATCTCAATTCTGGATCTGGAATCTTTGTAGCTCCAAATATTATGTTGACAGTAGCTCATAATTTCTTAGTTAAGGATGCAGATACCAATGCAGGTTCTATTCGTGGCGGTGATACTACTAAGTTTTATTACAATGTAGGTTCAAATACTGCTAAGAACAATTCTTTGCCAACTTCAGGAAATACGGTTTTGTTCAAGGAAAAGGATATTCATTTTTGGAATAAAGAAAAGTTTGGTGAAGGAATTAAGAATGATCTAGCTTTAGTAGTAGCACCAATTCCACTTTCGATTGCAAGTCCAAATAAGGCAGCTACCTTTACTCCTTTAGCAGAACATCGTAGCTATAAAGCTGGTGAACCAGTTAGTACCATAGGATATCCGACAGATTCCACTTCTCCGGAATTGAAGGAACCAATCATTCCTGGTCAGTTGTATAAGGCTGATGGTGTCGTTAAGGGTACTGAAAAGCTTGATGATAAAGGAGCGGTTGGCATCACTTATCGCCTGACTTCTGTTTCTGGTCTTTCTGGTGGTGGAATTATTAATGGTGATGGTAAAGTTATTGGAATTCACCAACATGGAACTGTTGATAATATGAATATCGCTGAAAAAGATCGCTTTGGAGGAGGACTTGTCCTATCGCCTGAACAACTAGCATGGGTCAAAGAAATCATTGATAAATATGGAGTCAAAGGCTGGTACCAAGGAGATAATGGTAATCGTTACTACTTTACTCCAGAAGGAGAAATGATTAGAAATAAGACAGCTGTTATTGGCAAAAATAAATACTCTTTCGATCAAAATGGTATTGCAACGCTTCTTGAAGGTGTTGACTATGGACGAGTTGTTGTAGAACATCTAGACCAAAAAGATAATCCAGTCAAAGAAAACGATACTTTTGTTGAAAAAACGGAAGTTGGAACTCAGTTTGATTATAACTATAAAACAGAAATTGAGAAAACTGACTTCTACAAGAAGAATAAAGAAAAATATGAGATTGTATCGATTGATGGCAAAGCTGTCAACAAGCAACTGAAAGATTCCTGGGGAGATGATTATAGCGTTGTGAGCAAGGCTCCTGCAGGAACTCGTGTCATTAAGGTTGTTTATAAAGTCAATAAAGGTTCCTTCGACCTTCGTTACCGCTTGAAAGGCACAGATCAAGAATTAGCGCCTGCAACTGTTGACAATAACGATGGTAAAGAATACGAAGTTTCCTTTGTTCACAGATTCCAAGCCAAAGAAATTGCAGGCTACCGTGCAGTCAATGCAAGCCAAGAAGCAACAATCCAACATAAAGGAGTGAACCAAGTTATTTTTGAATACGAAAAAATAGAAGATCCAAAACCAGTAACTCCTGCAACTCCAGTAGTGGATCCAAAAGACGAAGAAACAGAAATTGGAAACTATGGGCCATTGCCAAGTAAGGCTCAATTGGACTACCACAAGGAAGAATTGGCAGCCTTCATCCACTATGGTATGAATACCTACACTAACTCTGAATGGGGGAACGGTCGAGAGAATCCTCAAAACTTTAATCCAACTAATCTTGACACAGACCAGTGGATTAAGACTTTGAAGGATGCAGGATTCAAGCGAACAATCATGGTTGTAAAACACCATGATGGATTTGTAATCTATCCTTCTCAATATACAAAACATACCGTAGCGGCAAGTCCTTGGAAAGACGGCAAGGGAGACCTTCTCGAAGAAATCTCTAAATCAGCGACCAAGTATGACATGAATATGGGGGTTTACCTGTCACCATGGGATGCAAATAACCCTAAATATCATGTTTCAACTGAAAAAGAGTATAACGAATACTATCTCAACCAACTCAAGGAAATCCTTGGCAATCCTAAATACGGAAATAAGGGGAAATTTATCGAAGTGTGGATGGATGGTGCGCGTGGTAGCGGAGCTCAAAAAGTAACCTACACCTTTGACGAGTGGTTCAAGTACATCAAGAAAGCTGAAGGAGATATCGCTATCTTCTCAGCTCAACCAACAAGCGTCCGTTGGATTGGTAATGAGCGTGGTATCGCTGGAGATCCAGTTTGGCACAAGGTTAAGAAAGCTAAGATCACTGACGATGTGAAGAATGACTATCTCAACCATGGAGATCCAGAAGGAGATATGTACTCTGTCGGTGAAGCAGACGTTTCTATCCGTTCAGGTTGGTTCTACCATGATAATCAACAGCCAAAATCAATCAAAGATTTGATGGATATCTACTTCAAGTCTGTTGGTCGTGGAACGCCACTTCTCCTCAATATTCCACCAAATAAAGAAGGTAAATTCGCAGATGCAGATGTGGCTCGTTTGAAAGAATTTCGAGCAACCTTGGATCAAATGTATGCGACTGACTTCGCAAAGGGAGCAACCGTTACTGCAAGCTCTACCCGTAAGAATCACTTGTACCAAGCAAGCAACCTAACCGATGGTAAGGATGATACTAGTTGGGCATTGTCAAATGATGCGAAGACAGGTGAATTCACTGTGGATCTTGGTCAAAAGAGACGTTTTGACGTAGTCGAACTCAAAGAAGATATCGCTAAAGGTCAACGTATCTCAGGATTTAAGGTTGAAGTTGAGCTCAATGGTCGCTGGGTTCCATATGGAGAAGGTTCGACTGTTGGTTATCGTCGTCTCATCCAAGGGCAACCTGTAGAAGCACAAAAGATTCGTGTGACTATCACGAATTCACAAGCAACTCCTATTTTGACAAACTTCTCTGTTTATAAGACACCAAGTAGTATCGAAAAAACAGATGGCTATCCTCTAGGCTTGGATTACCATTCAAATACAACAGCTGATAAAGCTAATACAACCTGGTATGACGAATCTGAAGGTATCCGTGGTACATCCATGTGGACCAATAAAAAGGATGCTAGCGTAACCTACCGCTTCAATGGAACTAAAGCTTATGTCGTATCTACAGTGGATCCAAACCACGGTGAAATGTCAGTTTACGTGGATGGTCAAAAGGTTGCAGACGTACAAACTAATAATGCAGCTCGTAAACGTAGCCAGATGGTTTATGAAACAGATGACTTGGCTCCAGGTGAACATACCATCAAACTCGTTAACAAAACTGGCAAAGCTATTGCAACTGAAGGTATCTACACGCTAAATAATGCTGGTAAAGGTATGTTTGAGTTGAAAGAAACTACCTATGAAGTTCAAAAAGGCCAACCAGTTACTGTAACCATTAAACGTGTTGGTGGTAGCAAAGGAGCTGCAACAGTCCATGTCGTGACTGAACCAGGAACAGGGGTTCACGGTAAGGTTTATAAGGATACAACAGCTGATTTGACCTTCCAAGAAGGTGAAACAGAAAAGACTTTGACAATTCCGACAATTGACTTTACTGAGCAAGCTGATTCAATCTTTGACTTTAAAGTGAAAATGACAAGCGCATCAGATAATGCCTTGCTTGGATTTGCTTCAGAAGCAACTGTTCGAGTAATGAAGGCTGACTTACTTCAAAAAGATCAAGTCAGTCATGATGACCAGGCCAGTCAACTTGATTATAGCCCAGGTTGGCATCATGAAACCAATTCGGCAGGTAAATACCAAAATACTGAGTCTTGGGCATCATTTGGTCGTTTGAATGAAGAGCAGAAGAAAAATGCTAGCGTAACAGCCTATTTTTATGGAACAGGTCTTGAAATTAAAGGTTTTGTTGATCCTGGACATGGTATCTATAAGGTTACTCTAGATGGTAAAGAACTTGAGTATCAAGATGGTCAAGGAAATGCTACTGATGTCAATGGTAAGAAGTACTTCAGTGGAACAGCAACTACACGTCAAGGTGATCAGACTCTTGTTCGTTTGACTGGACTCGAAGAAGGTTGGCACGCTGTAACCTTGCAATTGGATCCAAAACGAAATGATACCTCTAGAAATATTGGTATTCAAGTTGATAAGTTCATCACTCGTGGAGAAGATAGCGCTCTTTATACCAAAGAAGAATTAGTTCAAGCTATGAAGAACTGGAAGGATGAATTGGCTAAATTTGACCAAACAAGTTTGAAGAACACTCCAGAGGCGCGTCAAGCTTTCAAATCAAACTTAGATAAATTATCTGAACAACTTTCAGCAAGTCCTGCTAATGCTCAAGAAATTCTGAAAATAGCCACAGCCCTGCAAGCTATTCTTGATAAAGAAGAAAACTATGGAAAAGAAGATACTCCGACATCAGAGCAGCCAGAAGAGCCTAACTACGACAAGGCCATGGCAAGCTTGTCAGAGGCTATTCAAAACAAGAGTAAGGAACTAGGCAGCGATAAAGAAGCCAAGAAGAAACTAGTTGAGTTGTCAGAACAAGCTCTTACAGCTATCCAAGAGGCCAAGACACAAGATGCAGTAGATAAAGCCTTGCAAGCAGCTCTAACTTCTATTAATCAACTTCAGGCTACTCCGAAAGAGGAAGTGAAACCATCCCAGCCAGAAGAGCCTAACTACGACAAGGCCATGGTAAGTTTGTCAGAGGCTATTCAAAACAAGAGTAAGGAACTAGGCAGCGATAAAGAAGCCAAGAAGAAACTAGTTGAGTTGTCAGAACAAGCTCTTACAGCCATCCAAGAAGCCAAGACACAAGATGCAGTAGATAAAGCCTTGCAAGCAGCTCTAACTTCTATTAATCAACTTCAGGCTACTCCGAAAGAGGAAGTGAAACCATCCCAGCCAGAAGAGCCTAACTACGACAAGGCCATGGCAAGCTTAGCAGAGGCTATCCAAAACAAGAGCAAGGAACTAGGCAGCGATAAAGAAGCCAAGAAGAAACTAGTTGAGTTGTCAGAACAAGCTCTTACAGCTATCCAAGAAGCCAAGACACAAGATGCAGTAGATAAAGCCTTGCAAGCAGCTCTAACTTCTATTAATCAACTTCAGGCTACTCCGAAAGAGGAAGTGAAACCATCCCAGCCAGAAGAGCCTAACTACGACAAGGCCATGGCAAGCTTGGCAGAGGCTATTCAAAACAAGAGCAAGGAACTAGGTAGTGATAAAGAATCCAAGAAGAAACTAGTTGAGTTGTCAGAACAAGCTCTTACAGCCATCCAAGAAGCCAAGACACAAGATGCAGTAGATAAAGCCTTGCAAGCAGCTCTAACTTCTATTAATCAACTTCAGGCTACTCCGAAAGAGGAAGTGAAACATTCCATAGTTCCAACGGATGGAGATAAGGAACTAGTTCAACCTCAACCAAGTCTTGAAGTAGTAGAAAAAGTAATTAACTTCAAGAAAGTTAAACAAGAAGATTCAAGTCTTCCAAAAGGTGAAACTCGAGTGACTCAGGTAGGTCGTGCAGGCAAGGAACGTATCTTGACTGAAGTAGCACCAGATGGAAGCCGTACTATAAAACTTCGTGAAGTTGTTGAAGTTGCGCAAGATGAAATTGTATTGGTCGGAACTAAGAAAGAAGAATCAGGTAAAATCGCATCATCTGTTCATGAGGTTCCAGAGTTTACTGGTGGTGTGATTGATTCTGAAGCAACTATTCACAATTTACCAGAGTTTACTGGTGGTGTGACTGATTCTGAAGCAGCTATTCACAACTTACCAGAGTTTACTGGTGGTGTGACTGATTCTGAAGGAGTTGCTCATGGAGTTTCGAACGTTGAGGAAGGAGTTCCTAGTGGAGAAGCTACAAGTCATCAAGAATCAGGATTTACTAGTGATGTAACTGACTCTGAAACAACTATGAATGAAATCGTATATAAAAATGATGAGAAATCATATGTAGTTCCGCCTATGTTAGAAGATAAAACTTATCAGGCACCTGCAAATCGTCAAGAAGTTCTACCTAAAACAGGAAGTGAAGATGGTTCTGCTTTTGCATCTGTAGGAATTATAGGCATGTTCTTAGGAATGATTGGAATAGTCAAAAGAAAAAAAGATTAATTAATGTAAAATGTCCCTAAATAGTGTATTCGAATTGGATGCAAGAAGGTTGTAACAATTAGTTTTAGATTGTTTTCCTTGTATTAAGTGGAATATAATCAAGTAGACGAGAAAATTGAGAGATGACTAAAGGGGCAGGGAAAGAAGTCACTTCTAATACTTAATGAAAATCAAAGAGCAAACTAGGAAACTAGCCGCAGGCTGTACTTGAGTACAGCAAGGCGATGTTGACATGATTTGAAGAGATTTTCGAAGAGTATAAAATACTAAAACCGAGCATTTCCGTAGTTGGATATGCTCGGTTTTTTATCAATTATTTATAAGCTACGATACCAATGATGGTATCAACTGCACGTTCCATAGTCTGAAGGCTAACGTATTCAAAACGTCCATGCATGTTTTCGCCACCAGCAAAGATATTTGGAGTTGGGATTCCCATAAAGGAAATTTTAGAGCCGTCTGTCCCTCCACGGATTGGTTCGATAATAGGTGTGATGCCTAAATCTTCCATAACAGCTTTGGCAATGGTAATTGGAGTCATATCTTTTTCAATGACTTCTTTCATATTGTAGTACTGGTCTGTCAAGTTGAGAGTGACACGGTCGCTACCAAGTTCTTGATTCATCTTATCAGTGATAGACTGCATAGCTGCTTTACGCGCTTCAAAGGCATCTTTTTCAAAATCACGAATGATGTAGCTTGCACGCGCCTCTTCGACACTACCTGTCACATCCATTAGATGGTAGAAGCCTTGGTAACCTTCTGTTAACTCAGGTCGGTCATTCTCTGGAAGTTGATTATGAAAATCAATTGCTAGCTGAAGGGCGTTGACCATTTGCCCTTTGGCAGTACCAGGGTGGACATTGCGTCCTTGGAAATGCAATTCAGCACCCGCTGCTGAAAAGGTCTCGTACTGAAGCTCACCTAGTGGCCCACCATCAACTGTGTAGGCAAAATCAACATCAAAATCTTCTGCATCAAATTTATTAGCACCAACACCGATCTCTTCATCTGGACCAAAACCAACACGAATCTCACAGTGTTTGATTTCAGGATGGGCAGTCAGATATTCAATAGCAGTCATAATTTCAGCAATCCCTGATTTGTCATCAGCACCTAGCAAGGTTGTTCCATCGGTTGTGATGAGCGTTTGTCCTGGATATTTTTCTAGACTCTTAAAGTCAGCTGGATCGAGTTTGAAACCAGAATTTCCAAGTTCAATCACACCACCATCATAGTTTTCAATTACCTGTGGCTTGACTCCTTCGGCATTAAAATCAGCAGTATCCATGTGGGAGATGAAGCCAATCTTACGTGTTAAAGATGGATCATTGGCTGGCAAGGTACCAATCGCAAAACCATTTGGTAGATAATAAACATTTTGTAATCCAACACGTTTCATTTCAGGGATAAGAACATTGGTTGCGAAGTCAACCTGACTCTGCGTACTTGGAGTAGTAGTAGAGTGTTCATCAGAGCGCGTGTTGACCTTAACGTAGGTTAAGAAGCGGTCCAAGAGATTGGGGTAAGTCATAAAAAACTCCTTTTGAATTCATTTTTTCCATTGTATCATATAAAGAAAAGAAAAACAAAAGACAGAAGATTGAGAATGTCCCTATGTTAGCGTTTACTTATTGATGAATTAATGATAAAATAAACTTGATAAAAACATCACAAGGAAGCAGTTATGAAAAAAGCAATTTTAATGATGACCTTCGGTTCACCAGAAGAGATTACCTTTGAAGGTGTAGCTGATTTTTTCACAAATATTCGTCGTGGAGTGCGACCCCAAGACCACGAGATTCAGACTCTCTATGATAATTATGTACGAATTGGAGGTACTCCTCTGCAAAGAATTACTCGTGAAGAGGTTGCCTTGGTAGAAGCTAGACTGGGGAATGAGTATAGTGTTTACTTTGCCAATAAGTTTTCCAGCCCCTTTATTCCAGATGTGATTGGTCAGATGGAAGCAGACGGAATTGAGCAGTGTATTTGCCTGATTTTGGAGCCCCATTATTCTTTTTACTCTGTCATGGGCTATGAAAAATTTTTAGAAAGCAAACAAATTCAATTTATGGTCATTAAGGACTGGTATCAGGAAGAAGCGCTCTTAAACTATTGGGCGGATGAAATTGCTAAGATTTTAAAAGCAGAAGTAAAGCAAGACAGCTTTAAAGTCATCTTTTCAGCCCATAGTGTGCCTATTTTTGCCTTGGACTTTGGTGATCCTTATATAGACCAAATTTTTGAAAATAGCAAGCTAGTCGCTGAAAAACTAGGCTTGACTTCAGAACAATATACCAATACCTGGCAGAGTGAGAGTGATATCGGTATTCCATGGATTAAACCAGATGTTTTGGAGTATCTCAGAGAACAGACAGAACATCCAGACCATTATATTTTTGTTCCTATCAGCTTCATTAGCGAGCATATTGAAGTCTTGTTTGATAATGATGTGGAATGTTATGAGTTATGTCAGGAATTGGGTGTGACCTACCATCGTCCACCAATGCCCAATACGGATTCTCGCTTGATTGATGCCTTGGTCAATACAGTCAGAGCCAATGAATATCAAGAATTTAGAGAATTCTTCCCAGAAGAAGAAACCTTTGATGAATTAGTCCCTTCGGATGAAACTAAAAATATTTTAGATGAATCACAAGATTTACAAATGCCAGAATTTGTGAAAAAACTGATTGAGAAAAAAGGTCGTGAAAATGTTAAGATGCCTTATTTGATCAAGAAAATGCTAGAGAAAGCAGGTAAGTTGCCGAAAGAGTAAAGAAAAAGGATTTAGCTTTGTGCTAGATCCTTTTAAACGATTATTTTTTCTCAAGAAGCGCTTTGATTTCTTGAAGTACTTCCAATTCAGTTGGAGCAGCTGGAGCTTCCTCAGCAGCTTCTTCTTTTTTAGTAAGGCTTTGAGCTTTTTCCATAGCTTTAATAACGAAGAAGAGAACAGTACCTACAACAAGGAAGTTGATAATAGCACTCAAGAATTTACCATATGTAACACCATTCCATGCAAGTTCAGCGATGTTTTGTACTTTCGCAGCTTCCAAGGCTGGATTCAATAGAAGTGGAGTGATGATATCGTTAACGAATGAAGTTACGATTGCACCAAAAGCAGAGGCAATGATCACACCGACAGCAAGGTCTACGACATTACCACGAAGCAAAAATGCTTTAAGATCTTTTAACATTTTCATAATTCCTTTCCAAAATTTTTACTCTTTATTATATATTAATTAAGAAATGCTTGCAAGCTATATGCTTAAATTTTTTTATTTTTTAAAAATAAATACCTTACTAAAAATGTAATTAAGAATAATTATCAAGAATTGTGAAATAGCTGTTTCGATAGTATTAACCTTGTCTATATTATTATTTACAAATTGTCCAATAATATTAGGAAACTGGGTTACAAAGAGAAAAGTTAAAAATAAGTCTAAAAGAAAAGTAGAAAGACGGGCAAGAGTAAATTTCACTAAACGTCTTGGCCAATTCTGCCTAGCCTGCTTAAATACAATTGTATCATTTGTGATAAAGGCAAAGAGGATACCAATAATATTTGCTAGGGCAGTAGCAAGGAGTTCTTTATGAGTTAGTTGATAAATGACTAATCGGGATAGAATAGAAATAAGAGTAGTCGCTATACCAAAAAAGAGATAGGACAAGAGCTCGTTCTTAAAGAAACTTTGAATATGATTTTTCATGTTCTTAGTATAGCATAAAGAGGACTATTGTGCTATACTAGTAAGGTTGAATAAATCAACCCTTGGTGCTTAGCTTCTTTCACCAAGCATATTACACGCGGACAACCGCCAAAGGAGAAAAGATGAAAAAATTAACTATTCGTGACGTAGCAGATATTGCAATCGTTGCTGCTATCTACGTCGTTTTGACTGTCACACCGCCTCTCAATGCCATTAGCTATGGTGCTTACCAGTTCCGTATTTCAGAAATGATGAACTTTATGGCTTTTTACAATCCTAAGTACATCATCGGAGTTACCATCGGTTGTATGATTGCTAATTTCTTTAGCTTCGGACTGCTAGATGTCTTTGTTGGTGGTGGATCAACACTAGTATTCCTCAGTCTAGGTGTTTGGCTTTTTGCAAAATACAGCAAGGAATACCTCTTTAATGGATTAATTCGAAAAGATCATTTCTTTTTCTCAATCCTCTTTTCAATTTCCATGTTTACTATCGCTGCAGAGTTGAATATCGTAGCGCAATTACCATTTTTCCTTACTTGGTTCACAACAGGAATTGGTGAATTTGCCTCATTGATTATTGGAGCAATTATTATTGGTAAAATTGGTCGTCGAATCGATTTAAGCAAATAGAAGAAGATAAGCTAGGTAGCTCTTACCTGGCTTTTTCTTATGGAAAATGTCTAAGGAAACTTGACAAGTTTTTCTAACTATAGTATACTTTTTAAGTAAGCTGATTTAGCTCAGTTGGCAGAGCGCATCCATGGTAAGGATGAGGTCGCCGGTTCAATCCCGGCAATTAGCATTAAATAGTCAGAAAAACCCTTGATTTACAAGGGTTTTTGTTATGTCTGCCCCAAATCTGACCCCAATTTTTCAAAGATATTTCTTATGCACCCGTGTAAATAAAACTAAAGAGTTTCGTCTGTTGACAAAAGTCATTCTCTTTAGTAGAATAGAAGACGCGATGAGTCGATAGGTAGTTTTCGGACTACTATTGAGCATAAGGAGGTCATAACGCAGGAGCGGACCTTGATGAGTTGTGTGAACCTGCTCATCACATGAAGATGCCTCTTAGTCCCTGGTCTAATGACTGGGGATTTTTATTTTCTAAAAAATGATGAAAAAGCTTTGCAATTCATGGAAAAAGTAGTATAATACATCTATTATAGAAATTTTTAGAAAATTCCGAAAGAGGTTACTTATGGGATATACAGTTGCTGTAGTCGGCGCGACAGGTGCTGTCGGTGCTCAGATGATAAAAATGTTGGAAGAATCAACACTTCCAATCGATAAAATTCGTTTACTTGCTTCTGCACGTTCAGCGGGCAAGACTTTGAAATTTAAAGACCAAGATATTACGATTGAAGAAACGACTGAAACTGCTTTTGAAGGAGTTGATATTGCTCTCTTTTCAGCAGGTGGTTCTACATCAGCTAAGTATGCACCATATGCAGTTAAAGCTGGAGCGGTAGTAGTTGATAATACATCTTACTTCCGTCAAAATCCAGACGTTCCTTTGGTTGTTCCAGAGGTCAATGCTCACGCACTTGATGCCCACAACGGGATTATTGCTTGCCCTAACTGTTCAACAATCCAAATGATGGTGGCTCTTGAGCCAGTTCGCCAAAAATGGGGCTTGGACCGTATCATCGTTTCAACTTACCAAGCAGTTTCAGGTGCTGGTATGGGAGCGATTCTTGAGACACAACGTGAACTTCGTGAAGTCCTGAATGATGGTGTGAAACCACGTGATTTGCATGCGGAAATCTTACCTTCAGGCGGTGACAAGAAACATTATCCTATCGCCTTTAACGCTCTGCCACAAATCGATGTCTTCACAGACAATGATTACACTTACGAAGAGATGAAGATGACTAAGGAAACCAAGAAAATCATGGAAGATGATAGCATCGCAGTGTCTGCAACATGTGTGCGTATTCCAGTCTTGTCAGCTCACTCTGAGTCAGTTTATATCGAAACAAAAGAAGTGGCTCCAATCGAAGAGGTCAAAGCAGCTATCGCAGCTTTCCCAGGTGCTGTTCTTGAAGATGATGTCGCTCATCAAATCTATCCGCAAGCCATCAATGCAGTTGGTTCACGTGATACCTTTGTTGGTCGTATCCGTAAAGACTTGGATGCAGAAAAAGGAATTCACATGTGGGTTGTTTCAGATAACCTTCTCAAAGGTGCTGCTTGGAACTCAGTTCAGATTGCAGAAACTCTTCATGAACGTGGATTGGTTCGTCCAACGGCCGAATTGAAATTTGAATTAAAATAGTAATATCGTTTAGGAGTTCAGATGAACTCCTTCTTTGAAATAGAGAGGTGTTTTCATGTCTTACCAAGATTTAAAAGAGTGTAAAATCATCACAGCCTTTATTACTCCTTTCCATGAGGATGGTTCTATCAATTTTGATGCTATTCCAGCCTTGATTGAGCATTTGCTGGCTCATCACACGGATGGAATTCTTCTTGCTGGTACGACAGCTGAAAGTCCTACCTTGACTCACGATGAAGAGTTGGAGATTTTTACTGCTGTACAAAAAGTTGTTAATGGTCGGGTACCGCTTATTGCTGGTATCGGTACCAATGATACTCGTGACTCTATCGAGTTTGTCAAAGAAGTAGCAGAGTTTGGTGGTTTTGCAGCTGGACTTGCTATTGTCCCTTACTACAACAAACCTTCTCAAGAAGGGATGTACCAGCACTTTAAAGCCATTGCAGACGCTTCGGACCTACCTATTATTATCTATAACATTCCAGGGCGTGTGGTTGTCGAATTGACTCCAGAAACTATGCTTCGTTTGGCTGACCATCCAAATATCATTGGTGTCAAAGAATGTACTAGCTTGGCAAATATGGCTTACTTGATTGAGCACAAGCCAGAAGAGTTCTTGATCTATACTGGTGAGGATGGAGATGCTTTCCATGCCATGAACCTTGGTGCAGACGGGGTTATTTCTGTTGCATCCCATACAAATGGAGATGAGATGCACGAAATGTTCACTGCAATTGCAGAAAGCGATATGAAGAAAGCAGCGGCTATTCAGCGTAAATTCATTCCTAAAGTCAATGCCCTCTTCTCTTATCCAAGTCCTGCTCCTGTTAAGGCAGTTCTGAACTACATGGGATTTGAAGCTGGACCAACTCGTCTACCTCTTGTTCCAGCACCAGAAGAAGATGCAAAACGCATTATCAAGGTTGTTGTAGATGGCGACTACGAAGCAACTAAGGCAACTGTAACAGGTGTTTTGAGACCAGATTACTAATAATTACAATAAAATCCATGACCGCAAGAAGGATCATGGATTTTTCTTATTTTCCTAAACAGAATTGGCTAAAGAGTTGGGTAATGAGTTCATCTGGAGCAGCATCCCCTGTGATTTCTCCGAGGATTTCCCAAGTACGAGTCAAGTCAACTTGAAGCAAGTCAACTGGCATACCTAGTTCCAGCCCTTCATTAACAGCCTGTAGACTTTCGACTGCCTTCTCAATCAAGGAAATATGACGGGCATTTGACAAGTAGGTAGCATCTTGCTCAACCAAACCTGCATTTTCAAAGAAGAGGTTGTTGATACTCTCTTCAATCTTATCGATATTTTGGTTTTTAAGAACTGAAATACGGATGACATCTTCAGGGAGTTCTGAAGTTTCAATTGCTTCAGGCAGGTCTGTTTTATTAAGTAGAATAATACGATTAGTATCTTGACTAATTTCAAGCAGTTGTCGGTCTTGAGCAGTTAGTGGTTCACTGGCATTTAACACTAGTAGTACCAAGTCAGCTTCTTTGAGGGCTTTTTTCGAACGCTCAACACCGATTTGTTCCACGATGTCATCTGTTTCACGAATACCGGCCGTATCAATCAATTTGAGAGGAACACCATTGATGTTGACGTACTCCTCGATGACATCTCGTGTTGTCCCTGCGATATCTGTTACGATAGCCTTGTCCTCACGCAAGAGATTGTTGAGAAGACTTGATTTTCCAACGTTAGGGCGTCCGATGATAGCAGTTGAAATTCCCTCACGAAGAATTTTACCGCGGCGGGCTGTTCGAAGCAGATTGGTTAACAATTGCTCAAACTCCATAGTCTTCTCACGGACAACAGCAGTAGTAGCTTCCTCAACATCGTCATACTCAGGATAGTCAATATTAACCTCGACTTGGGCAAGAGTATTGAGGATTTCTTGGCGAGTATTATTAATGAGGTCAGAAAGGGAGCCGTCTAATTGCTTAACTGCAATGTTCATGGCCTTGTCAGTCTTGGCGCGGATGATGTCCATCACTGCCTCGGCCTGTGTCAAGTCCACACGACCATTTAGGAAGGCACGTTTGGTAAATTCACCAGGTTCTGCCAACCGAGCTCCTTCACGGATAGCCAGCTGGAGAATCTCATTGGTCACCGCAATCCCACCGTGGGTATTAATCTCAATAATATCCTCACGAGTAAAGGTCTTTGGAGACTTCATAGCTCCAACCATAACCTCGTCCATGACTTTTCCTGTCTGAGGATCAACAATGTGACCGTAGTTAAGCGTGTGGCTAGCAACCTGATTCAAGTCTTTTCCTTTAAAAATCTTTTGCGCAATGGCAAAACTGTCAGTTCCGCTCAAGCGGACAATACCGATAGCCCCTTCACCGAGTGGAGTAGAGATGGCAGCGATGGTATCAAATTCACGTGTAATCATAATGTTTCCTTTAATTCATAGCTCTTTTCTTGGAATATTCCAAGTCTCTTTTCAAATTGTAACAAATTTGGACTATTTCTTCAATGGATGCTACTTGGAGATTGAAAAAGCCTAAGCATTTCTGCTTAAGCTAGCTTATTTGGTGCGCATTTCCCCTTGTGGGAAATAAGTTCCTTCTGGCATGTCGTTGATGATGACATGAACAGCAGATTGAGGGGCTCCAGTGTTGCGGACAACCGCTTCCGTTACTTCCTTAGCAAGAGCTTTCTTTTGCTCGAGCGTGCGTCCTTCAAATAAATCGATGCGTACAAATGGCATAATAGCTTCCTCCACTAGTTTTTGATTTCTTCTATTTTACCACATTTTGCCGTTTAAAGCTTAAGAAAATTATGATATACTAGAATGTAGCAAAAATTTAGAAATGGACGTGAAGCAAGAAACATGGCACAGTTGTATTATCGTTATGGGACCATGAACTCTGGTAAGACCATTGAGATTCTCAAAGTGGCCTATAACTATGAGGAGCAAGGAAAAGGTGTTGTCATTATGACCTCGGCTCTGGATACGCGTGACGGTGTTGGCTATGTGTCGAGTCGAATTGGCATGAAACGCCCTGCCCTTGCGATTGAGGATACGACGGATATCTTTGGCTATATCCGAGACTTACCAGAAAAGCCTTACTGTGTTTTGGTCGATGAAGCCCAGTTTCTCAAGCGTCACCATGTTTACGATCTAGCTCGTGTTGTTGATGAGTTAGACATACCTGTCATGGCTTTTGGCTTGAAAAATGACTTTCGTAATGAACTGTTCGAAGGTTCCAAATATCTCTTGCTTTTAGCAGACAAGATCGACGAAATCAAGACTATTTGTCAGTATTGCAAGAAAAAGGCGACCATGGTATTACGAACTCAGGATGGACTGCCCGTTTATGATGGTGAACAGATTCAGATCGGTGGCAATGAAACCTATATCTCGGTTTGCCGTAAACATTATTTTGCGCCAATGATAACCTCTAACAAGGAGCAAAACTATGACAATTGAACTACGAGATGTTACAATGGAAAATTATTTTGATGTTTTGAATTTGGATGTCAAGGAATATCAAAAACAATTCATTGCAAACAACGCAATTAGTTTAGCTGAAGCATATGTCTACACTAAAAATGGAGATTTTGTAGCTCCATTGGCAGTTTATGATAATGATGCAATCATAGGATTTGTGATGTTAGCTTATGATAAAAAGATCGGAATTAGTAGTGGAAATTATTTACTATTTCGTTTTATGATTGATAAGAATTTTCAAAATCAAGGATATTTTAAACCAATTATGGATAAAGTGCTAGACTATGTTCGGACAGCGCCAGCAGGTTTAGGCAATAAACTTTGGTTGTCTTATGAGCCAGAAAATGAACATGCAGGATCTTGTTACCTCAGTTATGGATTCAAAGAAACTGGGGAAATATCCGAGAACGAAGTAGTAGCAATCTATAATCTAACAATTGAGAAATAAGGAGAAAAAATGAACATCTTTGATCAACTACAAGCTGTAGAAGACCGTTATGAAGAATTAGGAGAATTGCTGAGTGACCCTGATGTCGTTTCAGACACCAAGCGTTTCATGGAACTTTCAAAAGAAGAGGCTTCAACTCGTGACACAGTAACAGCCTACCGTGAGTACAAACAAGTCCTTCAAAACATCGTTGATGCCGAAGAGATGATTAAGGAATCGGGCGGAGATGCGGACTTGGAGGAAATGGCCAAGCAAGAATTGAAAGATGCCAAGGCTGAAAAAGAAGAATACGAAGAAAAACTAAAAATCTTGCTCCTTCCAAAGGATCCAAACGATGATAAGAATATCATCCTTGAAATCCGTGGAGCAGCTGGTGGAGATGAAGCGGCACTTTTCGCTGGAGACCTTCTAACTATGTATCAAAAGTATGCGGAAGCCCAAGGCTGGCGCTTTGAAGTCATGGAGGCTTCTATGAACGGTGTCGGCGGTTTCAAAGAAGTGGTTGCTATGGTTTCGGGTCAATCTGTATATTCTAAGCTTAAGTACGAATCAGGTGCCCACCGAGTGCAACGTGTTCCTGTGACAGAAAGCCAAGGTCGTGTACACACATCAACTGCGACAGTTCTTGTCATGCCTGAAGTGGAAGAAGTAGAGTATGATATCGATCCAAAAGACCTTCGTGTTGATATTTACCACGCATCTGGTGCTGGTGGACAGAACGTCAATAAGGTTGCAACTGCCGTTCGTATCGTTCACTTACCAACCAATATCAAGGTTGAGATGCAGGAAGAACGTACCCAGCAGAAAAACCGTGAGAAAGCCATGAAAATCATTCGTGCGCGTGTTGCTGACCACTTTGCCCAGATTGCCCAAGATGAACAAGACGCTGAACGTAAGTCAACAATCGGTACTGGTGACCGTTCAGAACGAATTCGTACTTATAACTTCCCACAAAACCGTGTCACAGACCACCGTATCGGCTTGACCCTCCAAAAACTAGATACCATTTTGTCCGGTAAATTGGACGAAGTTGTGGATGCCTTGGTGCTCTATGACCAAACACAAAAATTAGAAGAATTAAACAAATAATGAAATTAGCTCAATTATTTTCAGATTTTGAAGAAGAGTTGATAAGACAAGGAGAGGAAGCAGAAAGCCTCTCTTTTGTCTATCGAAGCCTTAAAAATTTATCCTTTACAGATTTTGTCTTTGCCCTCCAGCAAGAGGTAAACAAGGAAGAAAAACAATTTGTAAAAGGAATTTTCCAACAGTTAGCAGCTCATAAACCAGCCCAGTATATCATTGGTCATGCAGATTTTTATGGAATGCAGCTAAAAGTGGATGAGCGTGTTTTGATTCCTCGTCCAGAGACTGAGGAGCTGGCTGAGCTTATCTTGGCTGAGAATCCTGAGACGAATCTTTCAGTTCTGGATATTGGAACAGGTAGTGGAGCTATTGCTCTCGCTCTAGCAAAAAACAGACCAGATTGGTCAGTGACAGCAGCGGATATTTCCCAAGATGCTTTAGATTTAGCTAACGAAAATGCTAAAAATCAAAATCTTCAAATATTTTTAAAAAAATCTGACTGTTTTACAGAAATTTCTGAAAAATATGATATAATTGTTTCCAATCCACCCTATATCTCTCGTGAAGATGAGTCAGAGGTCGGCTTGAATGTTTTGCATTCGGAGCCTCATCTAGCTCTCTTTGCAGACGAAGATGGCCTAGCTATTTACCGTAAAATTGCGGAAGATGCAAAGTACCATCTTAAGGATGGTGGTAAGATTTACCTTGAAATTGGATACAAGCAAGGTCAAAGTGTTCCTGATCTTTTTAGGAAAAATCTTCCTGAAAAACGAGTACGAACACTTAAGGACCAATTTGATCAAGATAGGATGGTTGTGGTTGATGATGGACAGGATTAGAAAAGAGTTGGAAAAGGGCGGAGCTGTTGTTCTTCCTACAGAGACAGTTTACGGTCTCTTTGCCAAGGCTCTAGACGAAAAAGCAGTTGATCATGTATACCAGCTCAAACGTCGTCCTAGAGATAAGGCACTAAATCTTAATATCGCCTCTCTAGAGGACATCTTGAACTTTTCTAAGAATCAGCCATCTTATCTGCAAAAACTTGTAGAGACCTTTTTGCCAGGTCCCTTGACCCTTATTCTTGAAGCAAATGACAGAGTTCCCTATTGGGTCAATTCTGGTCTTGCAACTGTTGGATTTCGGATGCCTAGTCATCCCATTACCCTTGATTTGATTCGAGAGACAGGTCCCTTGATTGGGCCGTCTGCTAATATCTCAGGTCATGCAAGTGGAGTGACCTTTGCTCAAATTCTAGAGGATTTTGACCAAGAGGTTTTGGGGCTAGAAGACGATGCTTTTCTAACTGGACAGGATTCAACTATTTTGGACTTGTCTGGAGACAAGGTGAAAATCTTACGCCAAGGGGCGATTAAACGAGAAGATATTCTTGCTCGGTTGCCAGAGATTTCTTTTGAGGAGGCATGAGATGCTAAGAGATTTAAGAGAAACTGATGTGAAAGCCATTTGTGAAATTAACCAAGAAGCCTTAGGCTATTCTTTTAGTCCAGAGGACACGGCTAGTCAATTAGCTAGACTATCTCAGGATTCCCATCATTTCCTTCTTGGCTATGAGGATGAAGCTAGTTATGCCTTGCTTGGATATGTCCACGCTGAGGTCTATGAATCCCTTTATTCCAAAGCAGGATTTAATATTTTAGCCTTAGCAGTTTCACCTCAAGCGCAAGGTCAAGGTATTGGTAAAAGCTTATTACAAGGGTTGGAGCAAGAAGCAAAAAGACGTGGTTATGGATTTATCCGCTTAAACTCTGCCAATCATCGTCTGGGTGCTCATGCATTTTATGAAAAAGTTGGTTATACTTGTGATAAAGTTCAGAAACGGTTTATTCGCATCTTTTAGTTTACTTTCTTACTGTAAAATTAAATTAAGGGACCAGTCACACTATAAAGGAGAAGACCTATGATTTTTGACAAAGATGATTTTAAAGCATATGATGCTGATCTCTGGAATGCTATTTCCAAAGAAGAAGAACGCCAACAAAACAACATTGAGTTGATTGCTTCGGAAAACGTGGTTTCCAAGGCAGTTATGGCAGCTCAAGGGTCTATCTTGACGAATAAATACGCCGAAGGCTACCCAGGACGCCGTTATTATGGTGGTACAGATGTGGTAGATATGGTAGAAACTCTAGCCATTGAACGCGCAAAAGAAATTTTCGGTGCTAAATTTGCCAATGTCCAACCTCACTCAGGAAGCCAAGCTAACTGTGCGGCATACATGGCCTTGATTGAGCCAGGTGATACGGTTATGGGAATGGATTTAGCAGCTGGTGGACACTTGACTCACGGAGCTCCTGTCAGCTTCTCTGGTCAAACCTACAACTTTGTTTCTTATAGTGTGGATCCTGAGACCGAACTCTTGGACTTTGATGCTATTTTGAAACAAGCCCAAGAAGTAAAACCAAAACTGATTGTAGCAGGTGCTTCAGCCTATTCTCAAATTATCGACTTTTCAAAATTCCGTGAAATTGCTGATGCTGTTGGTGCTAAGCTCATGGTGGATATGGCCCATATCGCTGGTTTGGTTGCGGCTGGTCTTCACCCAAGCCCAGTACCATATGCCCATATCACTACAACAACGACTCATAAAACCCTTCGTGGACCACGTGGTGGTTTGATTTTGACCAATGACGAAGAACTTGCTAAGAAAATCAATTCAGCTATTTTCCCTGGTATTCAGGGAGGTCCTTTGGAACATGTTGTGGCTGCGAAGGCTGTTTCCTTCAAAGAAGTTTTGGATCCAGCTTTCAAGGAATATGCTGCCAATGTTATCAAGAACAGCAAGGCTATGGCAGATGTCTTCTTGCAAGACCCTGATTTCCGTATTATTTCTGGCGGGACTGAAAACCATCTCTTCCTTGTTGATGTGACTAAGGTTGTAGAAAACGGAAAAGTTGCTCAAAACTTGCTGGATGAAGTCAATATTACCCTAAATAAAAACTCAATCCCTTACGAAAGCTTGTCACCATTCAAGACAAGTGGGATTCGTATCGGAGCAGCAGCCATTACTGCACGTGGATTTGGTGAAGAAGAAAGTCGCAAAGTGGCTGAACTGATCATTAAAACCCTTAAAAATGCAGAAAATGAAGCTGTTTTAGAAGAAGTGAAAAGCGCGGTCAAAGAATTGACAGATGCCTTCCCATTATACGAGGACTAAAACTTTTATGGACATTTATATTAAGAAAGCTATTATCCATCAGTTTAGCCCGGATGATACCGAGCTGTTTCTAGCGGATAAGTTTCTCAATATCACTCCAAAAATCGAAGAATACTTGCGTAAAAAAATTGAACGTGTGTATTCAGATGAAGCTAAGACTGGGATTTTCGAGGAAGAAAATCCCTTCTTCAATCATATCACAGACGATTTGTTGGAGACATCAGTAACACTGGCTAATCTCTGGAAAGAGGAGTTCAGCATTTCCGAAAATCTAAAGACCAATGACTTGATTTTTGTGCAATTTTCTAAAGAAGGCGTGGAACATTTCGCTTTCTTACGAATTGCCCTGCGAGAGACCTTGACCCACCTCGGAGGAGAAGTTGATAATCCAATCAAGTTGACTCAGAATAACCTTCCTGGATTTGGAACAGGTGCCGACGAAGCCTTGGTGGTCAATCTTCAGAGTCGCAAGTACCATCTGATTGAAAAACGAATCAAGTACAACGGGACTTTTTTGAACTATTTTTCAGATAATCTTCTTGCTGTCACCCCTAAAATTTCACCCAAGAAATCTATCAAAGAACTAGAAAAGACGGCACAGCGCATTGCTGAAACCTTTAACACAGATGATTTTCAATTTCAATCTAAGGTCAAATCAGCGATTTTCAACAACCTAGAAGAAAGCAATGAGTTGTCACCTGAAAAATTGGCCAATGACCTTTTTGACAACAATCTGACGGCTCGTTTGAGCTTTATTGACCAAGTTAAAGAATCTGTACCAGAACCTGTTCAATTTGATGAAATTGATGCCAGTCGTCAGCTTAAAAAATTTGAAAACCAAAAACTCTCCTTGTCAAATGGAATTGAGCTCATCGTTCCCAATAACGTCTATCAAGACGCCGAGTCTGTTGAGTTTATCCAAAACGACAATGGAACCTACTCTATCTTAATCAAAAATATCGAGGATATTCAAAGTAAATAATGTTTAAACGAATTCGAAGAGTGCTTGTACTAGCAGTCTTCCTTTTTGCTGGCTATAAAGCTTACCGCGTTCACCAAGATGTCAAACAAGTCATGACCTATCAACCCATGGTGAGAGAAATCTTGAGTGAAAAAGACACCCCAGCAAACGAAGAGCTTGTGCTCGCTATGATTTATACTGAAACAAAAGGAAAAGAAGGCGATGTTATGCAGTCTAGTGAGTCTGCAAGTGGCTCTACCAACACTATCAATGATAATGCTTCTAGCATTCGGCAAGGTGTTCAAACTCTGACAGAAAATCTTTATCTGGCCCAGAAGAAGGGTGTAGATGTCTGGACAGCTGTTCAAGCCTATAATTTTGGACCTGCCTATATCGATTTTATCGCCCAAAATGGCAAGGAAAATACCTTGGCTCTGGCCAAACAGTACTCTCGTGATACTGTTGCTCCCTTGCTTGGTAATACCACTGGAAAGACTTATAGTTATATTCATCCCATTTCCATTTTTCACGGTGCTGAACTCTATGTAAATGGAGGAAACTATTATTATTCTAGACAGGTTCAACTCAACCTTTACATCATCAAAACTTTCACTCTCTTTTCGACATCTGGCTAGGTCAGGTGTTTTTGTTATAAGTTTTCTTTAAGATAGATATATTACTCTAGAAAGGTAAAGGAGGAAATTCCCTATGAGAAAGAAACTCTTTCTGACTAGTGCTGCGGTCTTGTGGGCAGTAACAGCTATGAATAGCGTCCATGCAGCAACAGATGTTCAAAAAGTCATCGATGAAACCTATGTCCAACCTGAATATGTCCTAGGTTCATCCCTATCTGAAGACCAAAAAAATCAAACCCTTAAAAAACTGGGCTACAATGCCTCAACAGATACCAAAGAACTCAAGACTATGACACCTGATGTCTATTCTAAAATCATGAATGTGGCCAATGACTCTAGTTTACAGTTGTATTCATCAGCCAAGATTCAAAAACTAGGTGACAAGTCGCCACTTGAGGTCAAGATTGAAACACCAGAAAACATCACTAAGGTGACTCAGGATATGTACCGAAATGCAGCCGTAACTTTGGGTGTGGAACACGCCAAAATCACTGTAGCAGCACCTATTCCCGTTACAGGTGAGAGTGCCTTAGCAGGAATTTATTATTCACTAGAAGCTAATGGAGCCAAGGTGCCACAAGCCAATAAAGACTTGGCTCAAGAAGAGTTGAAGGCTTTGTCAGATATCAATGCTGAAAACAAGGACAAAACTGGTTATGATGCTAATAAATTAAACGTTGCACTAGCCGATATCAAGTCAGGACTTGCCAAAGCTAAAGAAGGCAAGGGAAATCTGACGGAGGAAGATGTCCGTAAAATCGTTGAGGATACCTTGAAAAATTACAAACTTGATCAGGTGATAACAGGAAACCAGATCAATATGATCATCAATTTTGCTTTGAATCTCTCAAAGAGTGATATCCTCAGCAATGCAGACTTCACTAAAACCCTAAATGACCTTAAACAAAGTATTGTTTCACAAGCTGGCGGCAGTTTTAAAAATATTAACCTTAACTTTGATGCTGATAAGGCACTAGAGGACGGTGGGAACTTCTTAAGCTCCCTTTGGCAGGCCATTGTCAACTTCTTCAAGAGTTTTGGTTCTTAAGAAATTTCATGGTATAATAGATGGTAACCGTAACGTTGCCGTCTTTTTTTGTCGGCCAATAGAAAGAGAAGAGAATGTTAAAGAAAAATGATATTGTAGAAGTTGAAATTGTTGACTTGACCCATGAAGGAGCAGGAGTTGCCAAGGTGGATGGTTTGGTATTTTTTGTTGAGAATGCTTTACCAAGCGAAAAAATACTCATGCGTGTCCTCAAAGTCAATAAAAAGATTGGCTTTGGGAAGGTTGAAGAATACCTTGTCCAATCACCACACCGTAATCAAGATCTAGATTTGGCTTACCTGCGTTCAGGAATCGCGGATTTGGGTCATCTTGCCTATCCAGAACAGCTCAAATTTAAAACCAAGCAAGTTAAGGACAGTCTATATAAGATTGCTGGAATTGATGATATAGAGGTTCCTGAAACTTTAGGTATGGAAAATCCAGTCAAGTACCGCAACAAGGCGCAGGTGCCTGTTCGTCGTGTGAATGGTGTCTTGGAAATAGGATTTTTCCGTAAGAATTCGCATGACCTCATGCCTCTAGAAGATTTCTTTATCCAAGATCCTGTGATTGATGAGGTAGTTGTAGCCCTACGTGACTTGCTCCGTCGTTATGACCTGAAACCTTATGATGAAAAGGAACAATCTGGCTTGATTCGAAATCTTGTGGTGCGTCGTGGACACTATTCTGGACAAATCATGGTCATTTTGGTAACAACTCGTCCCAAAGTTTTTCGTGTGGACCAATTGATTGAACAACTGATTAAGCAGTTCCCAGAGATTGTGTCTGTTATGCAAAATATCAACGACCAGAACACCAATGCGATTTTTGGCAAGGAGTGGAAAACTCTTTATGGTCAAGACTATATTACCGACCAAATGTTGGGAAATGACTACCAAATCGCTGGTCCCGCTTTTTACCAAGTCAATACTGAAATGGCTGAAAAACTTTATCAAACAGCCATTGACTTTGCGGAGTTAAAAGAAGATAATGTGGTCATTGATGCCTATTCCGGTATAGGAACGATTGGATTATCCGTTGCAAAGCATGTCAAAGAAGTCTACGGTGTTGAAGTGATTTCAGAAGCGGTTGAGAATAGCAAGAAGAATGCTCAACTGAACAATATTTCAAACGCCCACTATGTCTGTGACACAGCTGAAAATGCTATGAAAAATTGGCTCAAGGATGGGATTCAACCAAGTCTTATCCTAGTGGACCCACCAAGAAAAGGACTCACAGAAAGCTTTATCAAGGCAAGCAGTCAAACAGGAGCAGACCGCATCGCCTATATCTCATGTAATGTCGCAACCATGGCGCGTGATATCAAACTTTACCAAGAATTGGGATATGAATTGAAGAAAGTCCAGCCGGTGGATCTTTTTCCGCAGACGCACCACGTAGAATGTGTTACTTTGCTAGTAAAATCCTAGAAACCTTGGAATGAATCAATAAGGAAGATAAAATGACAGAAATTGACAAAAAAAATTTAAAAAATTATCTTTATTGTACATTTGGAATTACTTATATAGCTTGGGTGCTTCTTGCCATATTTACTCAATCTCATATTTTGGGATTAGAAACATTTATAGGGAGAATGTTACATATAGTAGGTGCACTTGGTCCAGCTATTGCAAGTGGCTTTTATTTGAAAAGGAATAATATAAAATTTAAACATTTTGTATTTAATAAAAGAAAAAACAGTAGTATTTATTTCATTATTCATTTGTTAGCAATTTTGATACTATTTTCTGTATCTTCCTTAGAATTAAATGGAGTATCAATTTATCTGATGCCTTTATTCTTTATACAACTAATTTTTT
Source organism: Streptococcus sp. 714 (assembly GCF_013277115.1). GTDB lineage: Bacteria > Bacillota > Bacilli > Lactobacillales > Streptococcaceae > Streptococcus. Next base: position 39,460 of record NZ_VMMH01000017.1, on the reverse strand, counting down.
TTGGTGGTGGACATGAAGAATTAGGATGGAGAGGAATATTACAGCTATTACTTGATAAAAAATATACTTATTGGCAATCTAATTTGATGGTAGGATCAATTTGGGGAATGTGGCATCTGCCTTTATGGTTTATAGTTGGAGAAAGTCATCAAGGATTTCCTTTTATTTTATTTTTTATATATACATTATTTTTAAGTTTTGTTTTAGGGCTTCTTTACCGTCAAACGAAATCTGTGGGATACTGTATATTATTTCATGCGTTTGCAAATTTGTTAAATCTCTATTTTGTGTTAAAAATTAATGTTATTTTTATTATCATTTTTATTGGTTATTTTATTTATACTATATTGGCGAGTAATAGGATTAGTAAGGAAACAACATTTTAAAATTTAGATCAGCATATCCATTATTGAAGGTAATAATCGGTCTATCTAGATAATCGATTTTAAAGAATTTTCTGTTGTAATTTCAAGTGGAATGATGAATGTCGTTTCTTTTGGAACTGGCGAAAATCTTTCCGTTCCACAGTATCATTTTAAAATGATTTTTCATTGCCTTTTGTTTATTAATATAAAAGAAGAATATTAACACACGTTGAGGCGGTATCACTGCTTATTCAAACTGATTAAACAAGGATGTAGCTAGTGAAAATCCTACAGTAAGGAGTTTAAACATGAAATTCCATGAATTTGGGGATAAGAATTTACCTCCTATCTTACTAATACACGGTGGCGGCAGTTCTTGGTGGAATTATCTTCGTCAAGCACGTATCTTGTCAGAAAAATACCGTATTATTCTACCCACTTTGAATGGCCACGGCGAGGAATATCAACTTGATTATGTTTCTACTGAAGATTCGGCTTTGGAGATTCTAGACTATATCAAAGCAAACTGTGGTGGGAAATTGTTTGCAATCGGTGGTGTTTCACTTGGTGGTCAAATTGCCATGGAGCTTTTATCTTTAGATAGTGAAATTGCTGAGAAGGCCATTATAGACGGAAGCCTCTGTATTCCTCAACCAAGGTTAGCTAAAATCAGCATCTTTCTAGTGTCTCTATTTGGTAAATTGATGTTCAATAAATTCTCTTGCAAACTTCAGTTAAGCATGATGAATAAACTCTATCCTAAACTGGCTTATCCAGAGGAAATAAAAGCTTATTATTTGGAGGATCTGCCAAGGACGCCTGTCAAAACATTGGTGACCATTTACAAAACCTATATGGGACATTACAGGTTGAAAGATATGATTTCTGCTAGCAAGGCTCAGGTTCTGTATATCTATGGTGAAAAAGAATTGAACTGTGTGAAAGAATCAGCGAAATTATTTCATCAGCTACATTCAAATACAATTTTGTATGAAGCAAAGGGCTATAACCACGGCTATTTATCAGCTTACCTACCTTATGAGTGGATTTATTTGGTGGTGCCATTTTTAAAGAGTGATTCATTAGAAATGTTTAACGAATCTGATATGCCATAAGGAGGAAACGGATGCTAGGAGCAATAATTGGAGACATTGTAAACTCTGTTTACGAATGGAACAATATCAAAACGAAGGATTTTCCTTTATTTCTTGAGGATTGTTTTTCACGGATGATACGGTAAGTCCGCTATTTTGAGATGACAACCTAAATTGGTTTTAAGGAGGTGTTATATTGATAGAAAGCAGACCTGAGTTTGATAAAATCGCATCCTTTGATGAGTTTAATAAATACTATTGGTATCGTGATGAACTTTCACAGATATGCAAGTCATTAGGACTTGAATATAGAGGGACAAAGCAGGAACTAAATGATATTATTGAGCAGTACTTTAAGGGGAAGTTGATTAAAAAGTCATCAATAAAAAGGAAAAAGAAACAAGTAGAAGCTATTAGCTTAGATACACCCTTGTTTGAATGTGGATTCTCTTTTAACACTAACTTTAGAGAATATTTCTCAACTTTAACTGGTGTTTCGCCATTTAAATTTACTGCTGATATGGCTACAGCTTGGAGAAAAGTAAAAAGAGAAAATGATTTGAGTTTTACAATCCAAGATATGCTAAAAGTCTATTATGGAAATTCAGATTATGCTAAATATAATCATTCGGTTTGTCAATGGAATCAGTTTTTAAAGGATTTCTGTGCAGACGAAAATAGTCGCACCTACTCGAACAAACTAAAAGTAGCTTCTATTCTTTGGAAAGAAGTTAGAAATTCAAAGGCTGAAAAAATTTATTCAAAGAATCTTTTGACTGAATATGCTGATAAAATAAACGAGTATGGGAAATAGAAAAATCAGTCTAAGCCAATAGTTCACAAGGAGGAATCTTATGCTAGGAGCAATTATTGGAGATATTGTCGGTTCTGTTTACGAATGGAACAATATCAAAACGAAGGACTTTCCTTTATTTCGGAAGGACTGCTTTTTTACAGATGACACGGTTATGACCTGTGCTGTTGCAGAAGCGATTATGAATGGAGGACAAAAAGACGACTTCATTGACGCGATGAAGAAATATGGCAGACTGTATCCGAATGCTGATTACGGTGCTCGGTTTAATGCATGGCTAAACAGCGATAACCGTGAGCCTTATAATAGCTTTGGGAATGGATCAGCTATGCGTGTTTCTCCATGTGCTTGGGTCATGGACTGTGATGTCTATGAGAGAACTGGTACGTGGCCATCATCTAGAGAACTTGCGAGCCTTTCTGCAGAGGTAACCCATAATCATCCAGAAGGTATTAAAGGTGCTATGGCTACAGCTGATGCTATCTTTCTGTGTCGTTATTACTTTGGTGGTTATTGTAGAGAATACGAGCAACCAATTAATGACAATCATACAGAGTGTAAAAGACGGATTAAGGATTATATAGAGAAGGAATACAGCTACAATTTATCTCAAACTTTAGATGAGATTCGCCCTACATACCGTTTTAATGAAACATGTCAGGAAACTGTCCCTCAAGCCATTATCGCCTTTCTTGAGAGTACAGACTTCGAAGATGCGATAAGAAATGCCATCTCACTTGGTGGCGACAGTGATACTCTGGCTGCAATTACTGGCAGCATAGCAGAGGCAGCTTACGGCATTCCTGATTGGATTAAGGATAAGGCCTATTCTTACTTGGATGAATCCTTAAAGGATGTACTCAGACGATGGGATAATAAGGTTGATATAAAATAAAAGAGTTTAAATCTATAGTACTTCATATTTCTCTTTTCTGTACTTTCATTATATAATGGGAGTGCATTTACTTACACACGATGAAATGTAAACATTTTTAACGAATTTTGAGGAGAAAACCAATGAAAAAAGCAATGGTAATTATCAACCCTACCTCTGGTGGTGAGAAGGCTTTGGATTACAAAGATAAGCTGGAAAATAAAGCAAAAGAATACTTTGAGCACGTGGAAACCAAAATTACCGAAAAGGCGCTGGATGCAACACATTTTGCTGAAGAGGCTTCTCGTGAGCAGTACGATGCAGTGGTTGTGTTTGGTGGAGATGGAACTGTCAATGAAGTTATTTCGGGTATTGCTGAGAGAGACTACGTTCCTAAGTTGGGTATTATCCCTGGGGGTACGGGTAACCTCATTACAAAACTTTTGGAAATCAATCAAGACATCGATGGCGCTATTGATGAACTGGATTTTGATTTAACAAATAAGATTGATATTGGTAAAGCAAATGATAACTATTTTGGTTATATCTTTAGTATCGGTTCCCTTCCAGAAGCGATTCACAATGTTGAAATCGAGGACAAGACAAAATTCGGTATTTTAGCCTATGCTGTTAATACCATGAAATCTGTCATGACGGATCAGGTTTTTAACATTAAGGTTGAAACAGAAAATGGAAATTATATTGGTGAAGCAAGCCATGTTTTGGTTCTCTTGACAAATTACTTCGCTGACAAAAAAATCTTTGAAGAAAATAAAGATGGCTATGCCAATATTTTGATTCTAAAAGATGCTTCAATATTCTCCAAATTATCGGTCATTCCTGATTTATTGAAAGGCGATGTTGTCGCAAATGATAATATCGAATATATCAAAGCGCGGAATATTAAAATCTCCTCTGATAGTGAATTAGAGTCAGATGTTGACGGCGATAAATCAGATAACCTACCTGTAGAGATTAAGGTACTGGGCCAACATATTGAAGTATTTTCAAAACCGAAAGAGGAATAGTATATAGATAAAGCCTTTTTGAGGCTTTTTTGTATACTCAAAAAGATAGTTCTTTTAAAAATGGACTATTCTTGCAAATAGTTTACAAAAATAGTATACTGGATTTATTAATTTTGAAAACGTTTGCGTTAAGTTAAATTTAAAATTTAGGAGACAAGTTAATGGAATTAAGTGCTATTTACCATAGGCCTGAGTCGGAGTACGCCTATCTTTATAAGGATAAGAAACTTCATATTCGGATTCGAACTAAGAAAGGGGACATTAAAAGCATCAACTTGCATTACGGGGACCCTTTTATCTTTGTGGAGGAGTTTTATCAAGATGCAAAGGAAATGGCTAAGCTGACTTCTGACGCCATCTTTGATTATTGGCAGGTTGAAGTATCCGTTGACTTTGCACGTATCCAGTATCTCTTTGAAGTCACGGATACAGAAGGCCAGAGCATTTTGTACGGCGATAAAGGATGCGTGGAAAATTCTCTAGAAAATCTTCATGCTATTGGAAATGGATTTAAGTTGCCTTATATTCATGAGATTGATGCATGCCAGGTTCCTGATTGGGTTTCAAATACGGTGTGGTATCAGATATTTCCTGAGCGATTTGCCAATGGAAATGCTCGATTAAATCCAGAAGGGACATTAGACTGGGATTCCTCTATCACACCTAAAAGTGATGATTTCTTTGGTGGGGACTTACAAGGCATTATTGACCATCTGGATTACTTGCAAGACTTGGGCATTACTGGACTTTATCTTTGTCCCATCTTTGAATCGACGAGCAATCACAAGTACAATACGACGGATTATTTTGAAATTGACCGTCATTTTGGAGACAAGGAAAGCTTTCGGAAACTGGTAGAGCAAGCTCATCAGCGTGGCATGAAAATCATGCTGGATGCTGTATTTAATCATATTGGTTCGCAATCGCCTCAATGGCAAGATGTTGTAAAAAATGGTGAACAGTCTGCTTATAAAAATTGGTTCCATATTCAACAATTCCCAGTGACGACTGATAATCTTGCTAATAAGAGAGAATTACCCTATCATGCTTTTGGTTTCGAGGACTATATGCCTAAGCTAAATACAGTCAATCCAGAGGTCAAGGACTATCTTTTAAAGGTTGCGACTTATTGGATTGAAGAGTTTGATATTGATGCTTGGCGTTTGGATGTGGCTAATGAGATTGACCATCAGTTTTGGAAGGATTTTCGCAAGGCAGTTCTAGCTAAAAAAACTGATCTTTATATCCTTGGAGAAGTTTGGCATACGGCTCAGCCTTGGCTAAATGGAGATGAGTTCCATGCGGTCATGAATTATCCTTTATCTGATAGTATCAAGGATTATTTCTTACGAGGTGTTAAGAAGACAGAGCAGTTCATCGATGAAATCAATGGCCAATCTATGTATTACAAACAGCAGATTTCAGAAGTAATGTTTAATCTCCTAGATTCGCATGATACAGAACGAATCTTGTGGACGGCCAATGAAGACGTTCAACTGGTTAAATCAGCCTTAGCCTTTCTCTTTTTACAAAAAGGAACACCGTGTATCTATTACGGAACAGAGCTAGCCTTGACCGGAGGACCGGATCCAGATTGTCGTCGTTGTATGCCTTGGGAACGTGTATCAAGTGACAATGATATGCTGAACTTTATCAAGAAGCTAATCAAGATTCGCCAACATGCGTCAGCAAGCATTCAGCATGGCAAGTATAATCTCCAAGAAATCAAAGCTGATGTACTAACCTTGCAATGGAATTACGATAACCAAGTCCTCAAAGCCATTTTCAACCAATCAAAAGAAGATTATCATTTACAAAAAGAAGCAGTTTCACTAGCAAGCAATTGCCAAGAATTGGAGAATCAGCTTGTCATCTCTCCAAAAGGATTTGTGATTTTTCATTAAAGAGCAATTATGAGCGACAGGAAAATTGTAGTATCGAGAGTATTTTATAAACAGACTATTTGTCGTCTTGCTACAATTGGTATATAATTTAACTTAAAGAAAATAGGAGGACTAATCGAATGGAATTAAAAGATTTTACAGAAAAAGAACAGGAAATGATTAAGAAGGGGCTGACTACGTCTAAGATTAGTGACAAGGAAACTGCTGAGAAGATTCTTGCACTCGTCCCACAAGACTTGATTAAGCGAATTCCGTTTTTTGTCAGAAAACATGCTACAACACGTACGATTAAACGCATTTCAATTGAACACCCTGAACTCTACGCTGCAGCTCAAACAAGTGGTGAAATCCCAGAAAAAGAACGTGAAGAATTGCGTCAGATTATCACGACTATCTTTGAACAAAAGATGAATAAGCATAGTATTAAGTAGAGAATGAAGATATTTTTTATTGGCGGTCTGGGAAGTAATGTTTATCATAGCAAGGATTTTCTTCAAGAGCTAGATTTGCAGGTCTGTTTTCTAAATCCGTATGAAAAGCATCTTCGAGATGAAACAGAATTGAAAGCATGGTTTAAAAAGGAAATAGTAGAGGGAGAATCTATCTGTCTGATAGGCCATTCTCTGGGAGGAGATTTGGCTCGTTATCTCGCATCGGAATTTCATGAAGTGAAAAAACTGATTCTTTTGGATGGTGGCTATCTAGATTTAGATAAGATTTTACCTTTAGATACAGAGTTAGAGGAAGCTAAAAACTATATCGAATCTCAAGTCGTTTCGGACTTAAATCCTATTATCTCTAAAGAGAAATCCGAAGCAAAGCATTGGTCAGAAAATATGGAGGAAGCTGTAAGACAGTCCTATCACTGGAATGCGGAGTATAATAGATATGAGTTAGCTATAAAATATGAAAATATAGAAGCGATCCTCCGCCTACGGAGGAAAATACAAGCTTTTAAGAGAGAAGTGGGAGATACCTTGTTTATTAGTCCTCGCTATCCTAATGAAGCTAGATGGAGAGAGGAAGCCCTAAAAGAATTGCCAGACTGTTTTGATACTATTTTTTTGGAAAACTTCGACCATGAGCTTTATACTCAAGCACCTAAAGAAATCGCTAGTCTGATTAATGAGTGGCTCGCTTATTCATACCGAATCATTGATTGATCTGTTATAATCAACATAAGATTAAAGTTTACTTAAATTTAACCAAAAAACGAACAGGCTCTTTTTCTGTCATTCAGAAGAGAACTTGTTCATTTTTTCTTTCAAAACACTCGATACACGTAGGGATTTTCTGGTTTATCGACTTTGGTAAAGCTGTCAATTTCCAAGGTTGGGAGATTTTGTTTGAGTTCTTTATGATAGTGATTGACCAGTTTTCCTTTAGCTGTAATCCAGGTATTGTTTTCATATTGACGGGTATTTCCCTTGGTCAGCAATCCATACACACCAGAATCTGCGATACAGTGAATAATGCCGAAGCGGAACAGAAATTGACTATTGGCATGGCTGGGATCATTATAGACAAAGCCTGTAAACTGAACTGTCTTACCCTCAAATTCATCTGGATAGTCGTAGATGGCTTCCATGACTTCCATATAGTTTTCATTCGTAATCTGAATGCTATCTTGGGACAAATATTTATCCGCTGCCGTTCGCATTTCCTTTTCATAGGCTGTTTTTGAGAAATAAGAACTGGTATCTGGTTTCAAATATTGGCTTGTCGTTCCTTCGCTGGTCTGAATGGCTTGATCCGTTCCTTCTGATAAGGGGAAATGATAACCTTTAGCAGAAACGGTCTGAGAATCCAAGCTAACAGTTGGGAAAGTTAAGCCGACGACAATTGGAATGGCCATAAGAGCAATACTCGTCACCTTCGCCAATCGGTTGTTCAGATGACTGTGAGTTTTGACTTGCTTCATCCAGATATACAATTGAACAATAGCCAATATAAAAGAAAGCACCATGGAAATATAGGCCAGATAGGAATAGTGCATGTTGATGTACTGGTTTAATTTGCCCGACAGATGGAGATAAATAGTCAGTTCAAAATAGCCAGCTAAAACTAAAAATCGAATCATAGGATGACTCCAATCAAGAGAGAATAGACTAAAACGACTAGAGTTACAATCGTTATGAAGTGACTGATAAATCGTGCTTTCAAGTAATTTTTCATCATGAGAATATTTTTAATATCCAGCATTGGGCCAATCACAAGAAAGGCCAGAACTGGTGCCAAACCGAAACTAGAAAGAAGAGACACACCGATAAAGGCATCCGCCTCACTACAGAGTGAAAGAAGAAAGGCCAGAACCATCAAGAGTAGGATGGCAAAAAGAGGGGTCGCACTGATAGAAGTTAAAATGCGTGTCGGAACGTAGACCTGTATTATAGAGGCAAAGAGACAGCCGAATACCAAATAACGCCCCGTATCAAAAAATTCATCAATGGCTTGCACAAAGACCTGAAAAACTTTTTTTGCAGGGCTAAAGTGAGAAAAATCATGCTCGTGACAAGCCAGACGATTTTCTTTTTGAATGGGTTCTTGCCAGAAAAATCCTAGAAAAATCCCAAGTATAACAGCCACAACAATGGATCCTAGAGCTCGTAATAGGGCGACATGGAAGGAATTTCCAAAGGCAGAATAAGTCGCAAAAAGTACAATGGGATTGATAACAGGTGCTGTCACAAGAAAAGGAACGGCCGTGTAACTGGGAACCTTCTTTTCCAGAAAACGATTGATGATGGGGACAATCCCACATTCACAAGAAGGGAAAAGAATCCCAACGAAGGTCCCAAAAAAGATTCTCCCCCAACGATTTCGAGGGAGAAAATGATAAACTTTTTCAGGTGTGATATAGACCTCAATCAGCCCTGAGACAATACTTCCTATCAGCACGAAGGGGAGAGCTTCAATGATAATGGAGAGAAAAATAGCTCCAGTCTGAAGTACACTAGATGGGAGTTGTTGGAAAGCAGTCATCTAGTTTTTCTTTTCTGCTTTGGCTTTTTTCTCTTTGTCATCAGGGAAAGTGACTTGTTTCAAATCAGGGAGTTTAGCAAACTCTTCAAACATCTTGTCCAAGTCGTCTCGTTTTGTAAATTTTACAGCCATAGGTGTACCTCGATTCTAAATTCTACCTCTATTATACTATTATTTTGAGGAAAAGGGAAAAGTTAAAATTGAGTATCTAACGAATAATAGAGCTTGATAAAGCCTGATTAAGTCTGGTAGATTGAGAAAGTTTGACAAAAAAAGTAGATGTTGCTAGAATAACATTAACGAAAGATATTTGAGGGCAGAAAGGTTCCTGCCTCACCTTGAAAAAAGGTATCTGAGATGCTGGGTACACCGACCAGCCAAATGTCCGTTATTTCAAAAGAGGGGCTTAAATGCTCCTTTTCTATTTAAAATTTCAAAATAGATTACACCCACCGCAGGCTCAGGCTTGCGGTTTTTTTATTTCGATAAAAATTAAAAAAGTCAGTGCGTTATTCCAGGACAGGAACATCTTCCAGAACTGGCTATTATGTCTGATCCATTAAATACTTTTGATATCATGGCTTGGTTAAAAAAGGCGGCAATGCTATATAAATAATACGTTATTTGCACCATAGAATATTGAAATGGAGCAAATTTATTTCCCAACTTATGTTTTAAAATTGTAAGAGATAATTTGAATAATATTAGCTTGTGGTATAATAGATTCATGGATAAGAAATATGAAAAAATCTCCCAGGATTTGGGAGTGACGTTAAAGCAGATTGATACTGTTCTAAGTTTGACCGCTGAAGGGGCGACAATCCCCTTTATCGCGCGTTATCGCAAGGACATGACTGGTAGTTTGGATGAGGTGGCAATTAAGGCTATTATTGATTTGGATAAAAGTCTGACAAATCTCAATGATCGCAAGGAAGCTGTCTTGGCTAAGATTCAAGAACAAGGCAAGTTGACCAAGGAGTTGGAAGAAGCTATCTTAGCTGCCGAAAAATTAGCAGACGTTGAAGAACTCTATCTTCCTTACAAGGAAAAGCGTCGGACAAAGGCAACCATTGCCCGTGAAGCTGGACTATTCCCACTTGCTCGCTTAATCTTGCAGAATGTAGCTGACTTAGAGAAAGAAGCTGAGAAGTTTGTCTGTGAAGGATTTGCGACTGGCAAGGAAGCTTTGGCTGGTGCAGTTGATATCTTGGTCGAAGCCTTATCGGAAGATGTGACACTGCGCGCCATGACTTATCAGGAAGTGCTAAGACACTCTAAATTCACTTCGCAAGTCAAGGATGAAAGTCTTGATGAAAAGCAGGTTTTTCAGATTTACTATGATTTTTCAGAGACAGTTGGAACTATGCAAGGCTATCGTACCTTGGCCCTCAATCGTGGGGAGAAACTTGGTGTCTTGAAGGTCGGTTTTGAACATGCGACGGACCGTATTCTAGCTTTCTTTGCAACTCGTTTCAAGGTAAAAAATGCTTATATTGATGAAGTTGTCCAACAGTCAGTTAAGAAAAAGGTCTTGCCTGCTATCGAGCGCCGTATTCGTACAGAATTAACTGAAAAGGCAGAAGAAGGAGCTATTCAACTCTTTTCTGACAATTTGCGCAATCTTCTCTTGGTTGCTCCTCTGAAAGGGCGCGTGGTTCTTGGGTTTGACCCTGCCTTTCGTACAGGTGCCAAGCTGGCTGTCGTGGATGCAACAGGGAAAATGCTGACAACTCAGGTGATTTATCCTGTCAAACCAGCATCAGCTCGTCAAATCGAAGAAGCCAAGAAAGATTTGGCAGATTTGATTGGTCAATACAGTGTAGAAATTATTGCTATAGGAAATGGGACGGCCAGTCGTGAAAGTGAAGCCTTTGTGGCGGAAGTTCTTAAAGATTTTCCAGAAGTCAGCTATGTTATCGTCAATGAAAGTGGTGCTTCTGTCTATTCTGCCAGCGAACTTGCTCGCCAGGAATTTCCAGACTTGACCGTTGAAAAGCGCTCTGCTATCTCAATCGCCCGTCGCTTGCAAGATCCCCTTGCGGAATTGGTCAAAATCGATCCTAAGTCAATTGGTGTCGGTCAATACCAGCATGATGTCAGTCAGAAGAAACTGTCTGAAAGTCTGGATTTTGTCGTGGATACCGTGGTGAACCAAGTCGGTGTCAATATCAATACTGCCAGCCCAGCCCTCCTTTCCCATGTTGCTGGACTTAATAAAACCATCTCTGAAAATATTGTCAAATACCGTGAAGAAGAAGGAAAAATCACTTCACGCGCTCAAATCAAGAAAGTTCCTCGTCTGGGTGCCAAGGCTTTTGAACAGGCAGCTGGTTTCCTCCGTATCCCTGAAAGTAGCAATATCCTTGATAATACAGGAGTTCACCCTGAAAATTACGCTGCCGTTAAGGAGCTTTTCAAACGCTTGGATATCAAAGACTTGAATGAAGAGGCTCAAAGCAAACTCAAGTATTTATCAGTCAAAGATATAGCGCAAGAGCTAGACCTTGGTCCAGAAACCCTTAAAGATATCATTGCAGACCTTCTCAAACCAGGTCGAGATTTCCGTGATTCTTTTGACGCACCTGTGCTTCGCCAAGATGTCCTAGATATCAAGGACTTAGTGGTTGGGCAAAAGCTAGAAGGAGTAGTGCGTAATGTCGTTGACTTCGGTGCCTTCGTTGATATTGGGATTCACGAGGATGGATTGATTCATATTTCTCATATGAGTCGCAAGTTTATCAAACATCCTAGCCAAGTGGTGTCCGTCGGAGATTTGGTAACAGTTTGGGTTAAGAAAATTGATACTGAACGTGAAAAAGTTAATCTGTCGCTCCTCGCTCCAAATGAAACTGACTGATTACGTTAAGCAGGTTTCACTAGAAGACTTCGGCAGACCTTTTATCCATCATGTCCAGTGGAATTCTCGTCTACGTTCGACAGGTGGGCGATTTTTCCCTAAAGATGGGCATTTAGATTTTAACCCTAAGGTTTATCAAGAACTGGGTTTGGATGTTTTTAGGAAAATTGTCCGACATGAACTCTGTCACTATCACCTCTATTTTCAAGGGAAGGGCTATCAACACAAGGATCGAGATTTTAAGGAACTGTTGAAAGCAGTGAATGGATTACGCTTTGTACCGTCCTTGCCCAATAGCAACTCCAAGCCACTCAAGCTCTATCGTTGCCAATCCTGCCAGCAAAGTTATCAGCGCAAGCGTAGGATTGATACCAAACGCTATCGTTGTGGAGTTTGTCGAGGAAAGTTGCTACTAGTAAATCAGCCTGAGGACCGATGAAGGCCGAGCCTATCCGTGATATACTAAGTCTAACCTAGCAGAAAGAGGAAATATCATGAATAGTAAATTTTATAAAATGAGACGAAATCGGATGATTTCAGGAGTTCTGGCAGGTCTGTCAGACAAGTGGAACTTTGATGTTACCCTTGTTCGTTTCTTGTTTGCCATTTTTACAGTCGCAAACTTTGGACTTGGCGTGATTATCTATATCATCTTAGCTTCTGTTATGCCGACTAAGGAAGAAATCGAAGCAGAAATGTACGGAACAGGCCCACGAAAACGCAAAGAAGCCCAAGCCATTGACGATAATGAAGGCTGGTTTTGGTGAAGGAAATAATGAAATAAGCTTTGTTTATAAAAGACAAGGCTTTTTTTCATCTTGTCAGAATCCATGGCTAAATGGTATAATAAGCGTATAAAACGATTTTGACTATTCTAGTGAAAAATTTTTCAAGAATCTATAAAGATAGTTACTAAAAGGAATCATAATCGAAAAATAATATTCATAAAATGTGGAGTTTTTTATGTTCGAACTAAATATAACAAAGTTAATTATTGTATGTGACGAGAGTACAGTTGGATATGCTAATTACTTACGCCAGCTTGTAAGTGCTAATGACGATGAAGAAGACGTAATTATAGGAACTAAAGATGGTGCAATTAAAGTAAGTGTTTGGTTAGAAAAGCATTATTTAGATAATATGTCTACAATATCGTCTAATGAACATGTTTTGTTTATTGGAGAAAATCAAGCTAGTAAAGATGAAATACCAAGTATGACTGTAAAATTTGACAAACTTGGAATGAAATATGGATGGTTAGGCAAGCGTGGTATGATGCTAGTTTCAAGTACTATAGATAACCCAGATAGTTACAATGAATTTATTAATCTCTGTAGTGACTACAAGACTGAGTTTGAACTAATAGAGTTTAAAAAACCACTTCATGAACAAGCACTAGATGCAGCTGTTGGTGTTATGGGTGATATTCCTGATATTATGATGAATGTTGGAAATACATTATTATCTTTCTTGGGACCTGTGCCAGCTATTGCAGCAGATGCAGTTAATGCGGTTGCGGAAGCTACTAAATGGATTACAACAACAGAAGATCAGAGAAAAATTACAGATCAACAATATCGCGCTTTAACATTAATATTATATATGGATGGATTATCTGATTTCTTGGAGGGGTAATGAATGGAAGGCTTTAGAGAAGGATACGAATTCTTTCAAAAGCACACTGGTAACTTCTCAGGATTTGTGGATGCAGTACAATATGTAGATACTGTTAATTTAGAGATAAATAATTTAATTAATGCTCTTAACGACTTTAAATCAAGTAGTGCATTTATAGATACATTAAAAGGCGATGTTGCTGAGTTTTGGCATGCAGGAACTTTTAATATTAATGCAGCTATTAATTCTTCAAAAAACAGGGTGCAAGTTGATCGCAGCCATGATTTTGGATCTGCTGATATTACGGGAGTAAACTTTGATGCTAAATTTGGTTTAAAATATTATAAGGATGGGACAGCAAGTGCAATCCAGCAATCGAAAAGTATTTTTAATCGTTTCAGTGAATATAAGTCTCAAGGTGGTAAAGACAGTTTAGATTTATATTTGGAGAAGAGAGGATACTCAGCAGATACAGTTTTAAGCGATCCAGTTTACTCAGGTCAGTATAGAGTAATACCCTCAGATCAATTAGAAGAAGCAATAATGTTTTTGAAAAGAAAAATACAAGAAGAATCTTCAAAACGAACAGACCAGGTTCATCGCTATGAAGAGACTCTAAAATTACTGAGTGATAAAGTTAAAGATAATGAGGGGAATGAATCGATTACTTTGTCGGAACAGGAAGCACGTGAACTTGCTACTTTGTCTAAGGAGGGTGGAGTAAATCCTGAGGATTTACACTTAACAACTGAAGAGCTTATTAAATACACTGATATATTAAAGAAATCATACAAAGCAGGATTAACAGCTGCCACAATATCAATGGTTTTGAAAGTTGTACCGGAAATCTGGAATGCAATAGCTTATTTAATTAAGAATGGATATGTCGATGAAAAACAATTTAAAAAAATAGGTTTTGCGGCACTTACAGGAGCAGGAGAGGGGTTTGTTCGAGGAACTGTATCTGCTGCAATTACAGCAAGTTGTCTGTCTGGTGTGCTTGGAAAGACTCTTAAAAAAGTTAATCCATCGGTAGTAGGTGTAGTGACAGTATTAGTGATGAACTCGATGAAGAGCTCGTATAAAGTATTTACTGGTGAGATGAATAGAAGTGAGATGGTGAACAAGTTAATTAAAGAAATGTTTATTACAACCTGTGCGTTTTCAATGGGATTATTAGGAAATGCATATATTAAAATTCCGCTACCTAATTTTCTTTCTAAACTTAATAAAGTTGTACCTTTAGGATACATGATTGGAAGTTTTGTAGGATCGATAGCCGGTTCTGTAATTTACTCTTCAATATACAATCCAGTATTATCATTTTGTGTTAACTCAGGATTTACTCTATTTGGTTTAGTAGATCAAAATTACGAGTTGCCAGAAGAAGTATTAAAAGAAATAGGAATTGAAGTTTTTGAATATGAAAAGTTTGAATACGAACCGTTTGAATATGAGAAGTTTGAATACGAGAAATTTGAATATGAACAATTTGAATATGAGAAGCTTCATACTATATTCCTAAGAAGAGGAGTAATTGGTGTTAATTGTGTAGGATATTTATAATTCTTGGATTGAATGTCTTTTATAAATACGAATATATTTACAAAAGATAATTTATTTTTATCCGAAATTATTTTTATTGAGTTAGATTAGTCAATAACTATTAAATGCTAAAATAGAAAAGCAAAGAAGCCCAAGCCATTGACGATAATGAAGGCTGGTTTTGGTGAGGCAGAAACAGTTATTTTACTGTTAGTCTATGAATTCGACTAATCTATTTTAACATTTCTTGAACCCTTGTATCCGCAAGGGTTTTCTTCTTGCCTTCTTTTTATGGTAAAATATTTTTAATAAAATATCTACATTTCCCCCAATCTTACAAAAATGTAAGATTAAAGTCTCTTTTGTAAGGTTAGGTTATGGCAAGCGGTCTTTTTTTGATGTAAACTAGACTCATAAAGAACAAAGGAGTAACATCATGAAACAAATCTTACAGAAGAAAACAAGAAAACCAAGCCATAAAGATATCGAGCGTGTTCAACTGGGATGCGCTATGATGCAAGCGACATTTCATTTGATGGGATATTAAGAAAGGAGATTCTCATGACACTTTTAGATGTAAAACACGTTCAAAAAATTTATAAAACTCGTTTTCAGGGCAACCAAGTAGAGGCCCTCAAGGATATTCACTTTACCGTAGAAAAGGGTGACTACGTTGCTATCATGGGTGAGTCTGGTTCTGGTAAATCCACTCTTCTCAATATTCTAGCTATGCTGGATAAACCAACTCGTGGGCAGGTTTACTTGAATGGAACTGACACAGCAACCATTAAAAATTCACAGGCTTCTAGCTTCCGTCGTGAAAAGCTAGGATTTGTCTTCCAAGACTTTAACTTGCTAGATACTCTGTCTGTTAAGGACAATATCTTGCTTCCGCTTGTCTTGTCAAGAAGACCTATTACGGAAATGATGAAGAAATTGGTGGTGACAGCTGAGAATCTAGGTATCAACCAATTGCAAGAGAAGTACCCTTACGAGATTTCTGGTGGTCAGAAACAGCGTGTAGCGGTAGCACGTGCCATCATCACAGAACCTGAAATACTCCTTGCGGATGAACCGACAGGAGCTCTTGACTCCAAGTCATCTGCAGCCTTACTTGATGTCTTTGATGAAATCAATGAGCGCGGCCAAACCATTCTCATGGTAACCCACTCAACAGCAGCAGCTAGCAGAGCTAAACGTGTACTCTTTATCAAAGACGGCATTCTTTACAACCAAATCTACCGTGGAGAGAAGACAGAACGTCAGATGTTCCAAGAGATCTCTGATACCTTGACTGTCATGGCAAGCGAGGTGAATTAGTATGTTTCGATTAACCAATAAGTTAGCGGTATCGAACTTGATTAAAAACCGCAAACTCTACTATCCTTTTGCGCTGGCTGTTCTTTTGGCAGTCACTGTCACCTATCTCTTTTACTCTCTAACCTTTAATCCTAAGATTGCGGAAATCCGTGGAGGAACAACCATTCAGGCTACACTTGGATTTGGTATGTTTGTCGTCACCCTCGCGTCAGCCATTATCGTCCTCTATGCCAATAGTTTTGTCATGAAAAACCGTTCCAAGGAACTAGGAATTTATGGCATGTTGGGCTTGGAGAAGCGTCATCTAATCAGTATGACCTTTAAGGAGTTAGTGCTATTTGGGATTCTAACTGTTGGAGCAGGAATCGGTATTGGAGCCTTGTTTGACAAGTTAATTTTCGCTTTCTTGCTCAAACTGATGAAATTGAAGGTTGAACTGGTCGCTACCTTCCAGATGAAAGTTGTCATTACAGTACTTGTTGTCTTCGGTTTGATTTTCCTAGGTCTCATGTTCCTGAATGCCCTTCGAATTGCCCGTATGAATGCTCTCCAGCTCTCACGTGAGAAAGCTAGCGGAGAGAAAAAAGGTCGCTTCTTACCTCTCCAAACTATTCTTGGTTCCATAAGTTTAGGGATTGGCTACTATCTTGCCCTTACTGTAAAAGATCCTCTTACAGCTTTAACAACTTTCTTCTTAGCTGTTTTGCTGGTTATCTTTGGTACCTATCTCTTGTTCAATGCAGGAATTACCGTTTTCCTACAAATCTTAAAGAAAAACAAGAAATATTATTACCAGCCAAATAACCTTATCTCAGTGTCCAACTTGATTTTCCGTATGAAGAAAAATGCGGTTGGACTAGCAACTATCGCTATCTTGTCAACAATGGTTTTGGTAACCATGTCAGCAGCTACTAGTATTTTTAATGCCTCAGAATCCTTTAAAAAAGTTCTAAATCCTCATGATTTTGGGGTTTCAGGGCAAAATGTTGAACAAGAAGACTTGGACAAACTCTTGAGCCAGTTTGCAAGTGACAAAGGTTATAAGATTAAAGAGAAAGAAGTGCTTCGTTACACTTACTTTGGTGTTGCAAACCAAGAAGGAAATAAGTTAACTATTTTTGAAAAAGGACAAAACCGTGTCCAACCCACAACAGTTTTCATGGTATTTGACCAAAAAGATTATGAAAATATGACTGGTCAAAAACTGTCTCTATCAGGAAATGAGGTCGGACTCTTTGCAAAGAATGAGGGAGTTAAAGAACAGAAAACTCTAACTCTGAACGATCATCAATTTTCTGTCAAAGAAGAATTTACTAAAGATTTCATTGTCAACCATGTCCCAAATCAGTTTAATATTTTGACTGCTGATTACAATTACCTTGTTGTTCCTAATTTGCAAGCATTTTTGGATCAATTCCCAGATTCGGCTATCTATAATCAGTTTTACGGTGGCATGAATGTAAATGCCAGCGAAGAAGAACAACTCAAGGTTGCTGAAGAATATGATAAATACCTCAATCAATTTAATGATCAATTAAACAAGGAAGGTAGCTATGTTTATGGTAGCAATCTAGCAGATGCTAGTTCTCAGATGAGTGCCCTCTTTGGTGGTGTCTTCTTTATCGGTATTTTCCTATCCATTATCTTTATGGTCGGAACTGTTCTGGTCATCTATTACAAACAAATTTCTGAAGGCTATGAAGACCGTGAACGCTTTATTATCTTGCAGAAAGTCGGTTTAGATCAGAAGCAAATCAAGCAAACCATTAACAAACAGGTTTTAACTGTTTTCTTCCTTCCTTTGCTCTTTGCCTTCATACATCTAGCCTTTGCCTACCATATGCTTAGCTTGATTTTAAAAGTGATTGGTGTAATAGATACGACTATGATGTTGACTGTGACCTTGTCTATCTGCGCTATCTTCCTCATCGCTTATGTATTGATTTTCATGGTTACTTCAAGAAGTTATCGCAAGATTGTCCAAATGTAAAAAAGATACCTCGACTTCAAAATCGAGGTATTTCTTGTCTTCTAAATGCTGAAAAGTTGTCCAAGTAAGAAGGTAACGCCCATAGTTAAGATACCAATAGCAAGGTTCCGAATCATGGCTGTTTGGGTTGGGGCTTTTCCAAGTTTGGCACTAGTGTAACCAGTGAGAAGAAGGGCCACACCGACGATAAGGACAGTAGCAGGGATGCGGTATTCACTTGGAAAAATAGTTACTGAAAGCATTGGAGGCAAACTTCCAAGGAAAAAAGAAATAAAGCTAGAGATAGCAGCATGCCAAGGATTGGTAAACTCTTCATACTCAATCCCATATTTTTCCTCTACCAAAGCCTTGAGCGGATTATTTAAAAAGGCTTTGTTGGTGAGAAGTTGGGCTGATGTTTCACACTCACCATTTTGAATATAGGCCGCATAGAGAGATTTTTTAGCTAACTCTATATCTTGGTCTAGCAAGACTTGCTCACGCGCAACGGCCGCTTCCTCGGTATCTTTTTGAGTTGAAACGGACACATATTCTCCACCAGCCATTGAAAAGGCACTAGCAACCCCGATAACCACACCAGCAATGGAAATAATTCCATCATTGGCACCAAGAACACCCGCACGCAGGATATTTAAACGACCTGCAAAATTTGAATCAATTTCGTGATTTGTTTCTGACATATTATTCTCCTTTTTATCCAGTATAAAGGAAAAATATAGGGAAATCAATCTTTTAAAAGTATCTGAAAAAAGTTGCACGATTTTAATGAAAAGGGCTTTTCTGTTTAAGTTTTACCATTAAAACATGCTATAATAGTTGCAGAAAGGTTGGTATTTATGGCTAGGATATTGGTTATTGAAGACAATAGTGACATTCAAGAGATTTTACGAACACTTCTTACTGAGGAGCATGAGGTGATTCAAGCCTTTTCCGGTACAGAAGGAATCATGCGTTTTGACCAAGGTGGGATTGACCTCGTTTTGCTAGATATCATGCTTCCTGGGAAAAATGGGGATCAGGTTTTAAAAGTCATCAGGGAACAAAGTCAAACTCCAGTCATTATGCTGACGGCTTTGAGCGATAAGAAGTTAATCAGTCAATACCTCTTAGACGGTGCCAATGATTACATAGTGAAACCTTTTGATTTGGATGAAGTCTTTGCTAGAGTTACTGTTCAGTTACGCCAAAGTGTAGAAAAACAGTCTATGGAAATAGAAAAAACTGAAAATCTGCCACAAAACTTGAAAAATATCCAGTTTGATGCAGAAAGTTTTGAAATCAAAAATAGTCAGGAAACGATTCGCCTTGCTAAGAAAGAATGCTTGATTCTCCAAACTCTCCTTAAACACCCTAAAAAAATTTTTACCAAGGAAGAACTTTATGAATTTGTCTGGGAGGATAGCTACCTACCTGGAGATAATACTCTCAATACGCATTTGAGTAATCTTCGTAAAAAATTAAATCAGCTTGACCCAAATCAAGAATATATTGAAACCATTTGGGGAGTTGGGGTAAGATTAAAAGGAGATAAGCAATGACCTACATGATAATCTTTATCCTACTGGTACTCCTAATCATTTTATCGATTGCATTGATTCGCTACCATCTAGCACTTAAAAACTTGAGTCAACAGATTGAAGACAAGATTCTCACTGGTAGTATGAAAAGAGTCGGAATCAGCATTTTTTCCAAACATTTTTTACAGCTCTACCAGCAGATTGAGAATCTATTTCAGGAAGTAGAACAATCTCGGTTGGTGATGAAAAGGGAAAAGCAGACTCTGGATATGGCCATTAGCAATATTGCCCATGATATTCGGACGCCTCTGACTATCGCTTCAGGCTACACCCAACAATTGATAAAGTCTCCTGAAAAGCAAGCAGAAACCTTACAAAAAATCGCCCAGCATCTTGATTTAGTTTCCAAACGTTTGGAGGCTCTCCTAGAATATCGTCGTTTGATGGAAGGAGCTGTCAAACCGAAACTGGAAGAAGTGGATTTTTCAGCTTTTATTACCAAGAAGACTTTGGCTTATTATGATGTTTTTCAGGTGGCAAATATCACGCTTGATTTTAAGGTTGAAGCTGGTTTAACAACGAGGACTGATGAAGACTTGCTGGATCGAATTTTACAAAATCTGCTTGGGAATGTCCTCAAGCATGGCAAGGAAGAAGCGCGTCTATATTTGAGAAAGGAAAAGGAACAGCTTGTCTTAGAGATTGCAAACCTTGTCAAACAGCCCATCAAAAGAATAGAAAATCTCAGCAACCGTTTTTATTCTGAAAATCTATCAGATACTGAAGAATCCTCTGGTTTAGGACTTTATATCACTGAGGAATTATGCCATCTTCTCGGTGCAGATATGAAACTAAGCACAGATGGGCAATGGTTGTCGGTTTTCATTTACTTTTAACGAAAAGAACCCTCCTCTGTAGCTAGAGGAGGTCATTTTTTTATAGACTTTTCTTTTTGAAAACTGCCAGTCCACTTAGATTAAAGATTACAATAACAGCTAAGGTAACTATAAGTGTATAGAAAATGGATTCACTATTAGCAGTCATAGCATAGAAAAACTGCAATGATAAATATGGCAAAATTTTGATACTTGGGAAGATGAGCATTGGCATAGAAAGTAAGATAGAGCTGACCAAATAGCCAATAAATACTGCAAGATAAGAATGACTAACATAGAGGATGAAGGAAACAATGGAAAGCCAAGCAAGGAGGCAAAGGAATTGAAGGGAAATGGTTATCAGTAGATTGCCAATAAAGCCATCAGGCATAGTGCCAAATCCATTTAAGATAGTTGCTGGAATAAAGGCAATCACAAGGCTGATGATAACTTGCAAGAGTGCAATACAAGTCAATACAAAGGCTTTGGCAAGGAAAAACTCGGTACGAGAAACCCCTACTGTCAAACTATTTTTATAGAGCTTTCCGATTAAATCAACACCGAGAACTAGACAAGTTAGAACAATACAGAGAAAAACGAGGTTTGAACCTTGACTAGATGCGTTAATCAGGGCTTGTACACCGTCCCAACCATGGGTTGGAATGTCTGGCTCTTCTGTCTGAATTGCCATCAGTTGCCCCGTAGCTCCTACAGTTGCGCCCATTAGCATGAGAGCAAAGAGAATGACCTCTGTAATCCAAAAACCTTTGGAACGGAAAAGACGGTAAAAGTCTGCTTGAATGGTATGTATCATGATTTTCCTCCTATTCGACCAATTGAGTGAAGTATTCTTCTAGATTTTGACGGGCGTAGTAAATCTCGTCAATGGCAACATCTGCCAAGGTTAATTCTTTGAGAATCTGTTTGATATCTTGTTCCTGACCAAAGATATGGATTTCATTTTCTGGATTAACAACCTTGAACTGGAGCTGGATTTGTTCTTTCAATACTTGACAAGCTTTCTCTTGGTCAGCTGTCTTAAGCACAATATAATCCTCACTTAGTGTTTCAAATTCAGCTTTGCTGATTTCACGGATAATCTTTCCTTGATCTAAAATACCAAAACGATTGGCTAGGAGATAGAGTTCTGACAAGATATGGCTAGAGATGAGAATGGTGATCCCTTTTTCTTGATTGAGCCGTTGAATCATTAATCGAAATTCTTTGATACCGATTGGGTCGAGACCGTTGATAGGTTCATCTAAGATCAGGAAGTCTGGTTTGGATAGAAGGGCAATGGCGATACCAAGTCTTTGTTTCATTCCTAGCGAGAAATCACGAAAGACTTTCTTACCTGTATCTGACAAACCTACATAGTCTAGTGTTTCTCGAATGACTTGATCAGCATTTGGAATATGACGAATCATACAGTAATATTTCAGATTTTGGTAGGCTGTTAAGTGATTATGAGCTACGGGTGATTCGATAACAGAACCTACTCGAGATAGAGCCTTGTTCCACTCATTTTCCGATTGACTAGAAAAGAGGGAAACAGTCCCTTTATCCGCAAACAGTAGTTGCGTAATAATTTTTATTAAGGTGGTTTTCCCAGCTCCGTTCTTTCCGATAAGTCCATAAATATCTCCCTCTCTTATCGTTAAATGAAGATCCTGAAGGATAGCTTGTTTGTCAAAGTTTTTGGACAATCCATGAATCTCAAGTACTGTTTTCATGATTCTCTCCTTTTGATTTATTTTGATAACTTTAGTATAAAGCATAGAAATCAAAGAAAGCTCAAGCATTTCTAAAGAGTTTCTAAAGTTTTAGGAATTCTTAAATATCAAAACCCAGTTGACACGAACTGGGCTTCTTAATTATAAAATATATTTCTCAATGGCACGCGCAACGCCGTCTTCTTCGTTACTTGCTGTAACGTCATCAGCTAGGGATTTGACATAATTGCTGGCATTTCCCATTGCAATCCCAAGCCCTGCAAATTGGAGCATTTCGATATCGTTATTGGCATCGCCCATGGCCATAATCTCTGAAGAATCAATCTTCAAAATATCTGCTAGTCGAGAAAGAGCAGTAGCCTTTGTCGTACCAAGTGGCATAGCTTCATAAATGACAGGCTGCGAACGAACACCGCTAAATCGTTGACAGAGTTCCTCAGCAAAACGCTCTTCAAAATCGTCAGTTTGACTCTCTGTTCCTAAAAACATACCTTGGAACATGCGATACTTACCACTAGTCGCTTCCTCAAGAGAAATTTCAGTCAGGTCTGAAAAGACTAGTTTAGCATCATTTTGAATGATTTCATTAGGTTTGCCACCGAGGACAAAATAATGTTCCTCATCAAAAAGAGTCAACTGAACATCACTTTTTTTAGCTAGGTCATAGAGGTATTCGATGTCTGCTGGACTAAGTTCTTGCCAGTCAACTAGTCCCCAGTCACTTGTCTGGTGAGTTGAACAACCGTTGTTAACAATCACATACTCATTCTGGAGATCAAGCCCCAGTTTTTGATAGTAGGGAAGGACACCGAAAAGCGGGCGGCCCGTACAGAGAACCAGTTTGACACCTTTTTCAATGGCTTTGTGAATAGCAGTAATGTGAGCTTGTGGGATTTCCTTGACTTCATTGAGGAGGGTTCCGTCCATATCCAAGGCTAATAGTTTAATCATAAGTCTTCCTTTTTTATCTTTTGGTATTATTATAGCATATTTTGGAGAAGATAATGGTAAAAGGGTAGGGGGGATTGATTTTACAGTTTAGGATGTTTTGATGACTATTCATGATTTGAAGAGGATATTTTGAAAATATATGCCATATTAAACTTGTTATTCAATTAAGTATTTTGTAAGCTTATCAAGGAAAGCAGAGAATTTAATATGAAAAAACGGATTATTCAGATTTTACTAGCATTGTCCTTAATTTTTTACAAATCAACTTGGTTTTGGGGGCTTTTCAATCACCTAGCAAAGCCTTATCTACCAGCAAGTCATGAATTTTTTCAGATTCTGCTTTTGATGGAGAGTGGAGTTCTTTTATTAGCGGTCATCTATCTACTAGTTTTTGCAGGAAAGCAAACTTTTCATTTCAAGTGGCAGCTGAGGTATTTTATCTACCTTTTACTGGGCTACATCATTTCGTATATGTTTGACTTTCTTTTTTCGTATTTCATATCCACGTCTTCAAATCAAATTTCTTTGGATGAAACGGTAGAAATGATGGGACGACAGGAGTTACCCTATTTTTTGCTCATCGTTTGCTTCATCTCCCCTATTACTGAGGAATTGATTTATCGAGGTGTGCTTATGATAACCTTTTTCAAAAACTCACCTTGGTACGGAGATGTTTTGATTTCTGCTATTATTTTCGGTTATATTCATATCAATTTTGCTTTAACACCTCTTGCTTTTTTCATTTATGCTAGTGGAGGGTTTATTTTGGCTCTATTGTATCGCATGACAAAAAGTCTCTACTATCCAATACTAGTTCATATTCTCATCAATATTACTGCTTTCTGGGATGTTTGGTTACTCCTATTTTCAGGAAGTTAGCTTACTAAAACAATGTCGGAACTTTCCGGCATTTTCTTTTCAATAGATGAGCAAGAACTGATTATTTTCAGACTTGGGTGGCTAATCATGGTATAATAAAAGGTAATGAAAAATTCCAACGAGGCAGAGATGAAATTACTTTATACTGATATTCGGACTTCTTTGACAGAAATCCTGACCAGAGAGGCGGAAGAGCTCGTTGCCGCGGGTAAGCGAGTCTTCTATATCGCTCCCAACTCTCTTTCTTTTGAAAAGGAACGCGCCGTGCTGGAATGCTTGTCCCAGCAGGCTTCTTTTGCTATTACCGTCACGCGCTTTGCTCAAATGGCTCGTTATCTGGTCTTGAATGACCTACCTGTCAAAACCAGTCTAGATGACATCGGTCTTGGGATGGCCTTTTATAAGTGCCTTGCGGAACTCGATCCTAAGGACTTACGTGTTTATGGTGCTATTAAGCAGGACCCTCAATTTATCCAGCAGTTGATTGAACTTTACCACGAGATAACCAAAGCTCAGATGAGTTTTTTGGACTTGGATAGTTTGACGGATGAGGACAAGCGAGCGGATTTACTCTTGATTTTTGAGAAGGTAACGGCTTATCTTAATCAAGGCCAGTTGGCTCAAGGAAGTCAGTTGTCCCATTTGATTGAGGCTATTGAGAATGACAAAGTAAGTAGTGATTTTACTCAAATTTCCTTGGTTATTGACGGCTTTACCCGTTTTTCTGCCGAGGAAGAGCGGATTGTGGACTTGCTTCATGGCAAGGGTGTTGAGATTGTCATTGGAGTTTATGCTAGTAAGAAAGCCTATACCAGCCCTTTTAGCGAGGGGAATCTCTACCAAGCCAGTGTGGAGTTTCTCCATCATCTAGCCTCTAAATACCAAACACCTGCTCAGGATTGTTCTCAGACTCATGAGAAGATGGATAGTTTTGACAAGGCCTCTCGTTTGTTGGAGTCTTCTTATGACTTTTCAGAACTCGCTTTGGATGTCGATGAGAAAGACCGTGAAAACTTACAAATCTGGTCTTGTTTAACGCAAAAGGAGGAGTTGGAGCTAGTAGCCCGTAGCATTCGTCAGAAATTACATGAGAACTCAGACCTGAGCTACAAGCATTTCCGTATACTTTTAGGTGATGTAGCTTCTTATCAGTTGTCTTTAAAGACCATTTTTGACCAGTATAAGATTCCTTTCTATCTTGGTAGAAGCGAAGCTATGGCGCATCATCCATTGACACAGTTTGTCGAGTCTATTCTAGCTTTGAAACGCTATCGTTTCCGTCAGGAAGATTTGATTAACCTCCTCAGGACTGGTTTGTATACCGACCTTAGTCAGGCTGATATTGACTCATTTGAGCAATATATCCGCTATCTTGGTATCAATGGCTTGCCAGCCTTTCAGCAAACCTTCACCAAATCCCACCATGGAAAGTTTGATTTGAAACGCTTGAATGCCATTCGTTTGAGAGTTTTAGCACCACTTGAGCCCCTATTTGCCAGCCGAAAGCAGAAGGCTGAAAATCTCTTACAAAAGTGGAATGTCTTTCTAAAAGAAGGAGCGGTGACCAAGCAGTTGCAAGATTTGACAGCCACTATGGAAATTCTTGAACAGGAAAGACAAGCGGAAGTTTGGAAGGCATTCTGTCATGTTTTAGAACAATTTGCGACTGTTTTTGCTGGTTCACAAGTTAGTCTGGAGGACTTCCTAGCTTTGCTTCATTCTGGGATGAGTCTATCTCAGTATCGTACTATTCCAGCAACAGTAGACACAGTTCTGGTGCAGAGCTATGATTTGATTGCTCCTCTGACAGCTGACTTTGTCTATGCCATTGGGCTGACTCAAGACAATTTACCAAAAATTGCGCAAAACACTAGTCTATTGACAGACGAAGAAAGACAAAACTTAAACCAAGCGACAGAAGAGGGAGCGCAATTGCTGATTGCCAGCAGTGAGAACCTCAAGAAAAATCGTTATACCATGCTTTCCTTGGTCAATTCTGCTCATAAAGAGTTGATTTTGTCAGCTCCAAGCCTTTTTAATGAAAGTGAAAGTAAGGAATCTACCTATCTTCAAGAGCTGGTCCATTTTGGATTTAGCAGGAAAGAGAAGAGGATGAATCACAAGGGGCTGTCTAAGGAAGATATGGGGTCCTATCACAGTCTTTTGTCTAGCCTGGTTGCCTATCACCAGCAGGGCGAGATGAGTGATACTGAGCAAGATTTGACATTTATTAAGGTTCTGGCACGTGTCATGGGTAAAAAACTAGACCAGCAAGGTCTGGAAAATCCAGCCCTCCCAACCAGTCCAAGCAGTCAGCAGTTGACCAAGGATACCTTACAGGCTCTCTATCCAGCTGACAAGGAATTTTACCTGTCTACGTCTGGTTTGACGGAGTTTTACCGAAACCAATACAGTTATTTCCTCCGCTACGTGTTAGGCTTGCAGGAGGAATTACGCCTACGTCCTGATGCCCGTAGTCACGGGAATTTCTTGCACCGCATTTTTGAACGTGCCTTACAGTTGCCTGACGAAGATTCCTTTGACCAACGTTTGGAACAGGCTATCCAAGAAACCAGTCAAGAACGAGAGTTTGAAGCTATATATCAAGAAAGTTTGGAAGCCCAGTTTACCAAGGAAGTTCTGCTTGATGTTGCACGGACGACTGGCCACATTCTCCGCCACAATCCAGCCATAGAAACAATTAAAGAAGAGGCGAACTTCGGTGGGAAAGAGCAGGCCTTTATTCAATTGGACGATGGTCGCAGTGTCTTTGTGCGAGGCAAGGTTGACCGCATTGACCGATTGAAAGCTGATGGAGCGATAGGAGTAGTAGACTACAAGTCTAGTCTGACTCAGTTCCAGTTTCCTCATTTCTTCAATGGACTCAATTCCCAGTTACCAACCTATCTAGCCGCCCTAAAAAGAGAAGGGGAGCAGAACTTTTTCGGCGCCATGTACTTGGAAATGGCTGAGCCTGTCCAATCTCTGATGGCCGTCAAAAGTCTAGCAGGTGCAGTAGTAGAAGCCAGCAAGTCTATGAAATACCAAGGACTCTTTTTAGAAAAAGAAAGCAGTCACTTGGGTGAATTTTACAATAAAACCAAAGCCAACCAGTTGACGGATGAGGAATTCCAGCTCCTGCTGGACTACAATGCCTATCTTTACAAGAAAGCAGCAGAGAAGATTTTAGAAGGTCAATTCGCCATTAATCCTTATAGCGAAAATGGCAGAAGTATTGCACCGTATGTCCAGCAACACCAAGCCATCACAGGCTTTGAAGCCAATTATCACTTGGGTCAAGCCCGTTTCCTAGAAAAGTTGGACTTAGCTGATGGCAAACGTCTGGTCGGAGAAAAACTCAAGCAAGCTTGGTTTGAAAAAATAAGAGAGGAGTTGAATCGATGAAGCCCATTCCCTTTTTAACTGAGGAAGAAATTCAAAAACTGCAAGAAGTAGAAGCAAATTCGAGCAAGGAACAGAAGAAAACTGCCGAGCAAATTGAAGCTATCTACACTTCTGGCCAGAATATTCTAGTCTCAGCATCGGCTGGTTCTGGAAAGACCTTTGTTATGGCAGAGCGCATTCTAGACCAATTGGCGCGTGGTGTGGAAATCAGTCAACTCTTTATCTCAACCTTTACCGTTAAGGCGGCTACTGAACTTAAGGAACGTTTGGAGAAAAAAATCAGCCAACAAATCCAAGAAAGCCATGATGTTGACCTCAAACAACATTTAGGTAGACAGTTAGCAGACCTACCTAACGCTGCAATCGGAACCATGGATTCCTTCACACAAAAATTCCTTGGAAAACATGGCTATCTGATTGATATTGCGCCTAATTTCCGTATTTTACAAAATCAAAGCGAGCAACTCATCCTAAAAAATGAAGTCTTCCATGAGGTCTTTGAAGCGCATTACCAAGGTAAACAGCAAGAGCAGTTTAGTCATTTGCTGAAAAACTTTGCTGGGCGTGGAAAAGATGAACGTGGTCTGCGCCAGCAAGTCTATAAAATCTATGACTTCCTCCAATCTACCAGTAATCCTCAGAAATGGCTGAGTGAATCTTTCCTAAAAGGATTTGAAAAAGCTGATTTTACCAGTGAAAAAGAAAAACTGACTGAGCAAATCAAACAAGCCCTTTGGGATTTGGAAAGCTTTTTCCGTTATCATCTGGATAATGATGCCAAGGAGTTTCCCAAGGCTGCCTATTTAGAAAATGTCCAGCTGATTCTGGATGAAATTGGCTCCTTAAATCAAGAGTCCGATAGTCAGGCTTATCAGGTAGTGCTTTCGCGTGTTGTCGCAATTTCGAAAGAGAAAAACGGCCGAGCTCTGACGAATGCCAGTCGCAAGGCTGATTTGAAGCCACTGGCCGATTCTTATAACGAAGAGAGAAAGACCCAGATTGCAAAACTTGGACAACTAGCAGACCAGATAACCATTCTCGACTATCAAGAACGTTATCATCAAGACACATGGGAACTAGCTAAAACCTTCCAGTCTTTCATGCGTGATTTTGTGGAGACTTATCGTCAGAGAAAACGCCAGGAAAATGCCTTTGAGTTTGCTGATATCAGCCATTACACTATTGAGATTTTAGAGAAATTCCCGCAAGTCCGTGAGGTTTATCAGGAGCGCTTCCACGAAGTCATGGTCGATGAGTATCAGGATACCAACCATATTCAAGAACGAATGCTGGAATTACTTTCAAATGCCCACAATCGCTTTATGGTGGGAGATATCAAGCAGTCCATCTATCGTTTCCGTCAAGCAGACCCGCAGATTTTCAATGAGAAGTTCCAACGCTATGCGCAAAATCCAAAAGAGGGCAAGCTGATTCTCCTCAAGGAAAATTTCCGTAGTAGTTCAGAAGTGCTGTCAGCAACCAATGATGTTTTTGAACGTCTCATGGACCAAGATGTCGGTGAAATCAACTATGATAACATGCACCAGCTTGTTTTTGCCAATAGCAAACTGACTCCTAATCCCGATAACAAGGCAGAATTTCTCCTCTACGACAAGGACGATACAGGTGAGGAAGAAGATAGTCAAACAGAAACGAAACTAACAGGCGAAATGCGCTTAGTCATCAAGGAGATTCTGAAACTCCACAAGGAACAAGGTGTTGCCTTTAAGGAAATTGCCCTTCTGACCTCCAGTCGCAGTCGTAATGACCAGATTCTTCTTGCCCTGTCTGAGTACGGGATTCCTGTCAAAACCGACGGCGAGCAAAACAATTATCTCCAATCCCTAGAAGTGCAAGTCATGCTAGACACCCTTCGTGTCATTCACAATCCTCTTCAAGACTATGCCTTGGTTGCTCTTATGAAGTCTCCAATGTTTGGCTTTGATGAAGACGAGTTAGCACGTTTGTCCCTTCAGAAAGCAGAGGATAAAGTCCACGAAAATCTCTATGAGAAACTAGTAAATGCTCAAAAACAGGTAAGTAGCCAAAAAGTCTTGATTCACTCAGCTCTAGCTGAGAAACTAAAGCAATTCATGACTATTCTTGATTCTTGGCGCCTGTATGCCAAAACCCACTCCCTCTATGACTTGATTTGGAAGATTTATAACGACCGTTTTTACTACGATTATGTTGGAGCTTTGCCAAATGGTCCTGCTAGACAGGCTAATCTCTATGCCCTAGCACTGCGTGCTGATCAATTTGAAAAGAGCAATTTCAAGGGCTTGTCTCGTTTTATTAGCATGATTGACAAGGTCCTAGAAGCCCAGCACGATCTTGCAAGCGTGGCTGTCGCACCGCCAAAAGATGCAGTAGAGCTTATGACAATCCATAAGAGTAAAGGGCTGGAGTTTCCTTACGTCTTTATCCTCAATATGGATCAAGACTTTAACAAGCAAGACTCTATGTCAAAAGTCATTCTCAGTCGTCAGAATGGTCTTGGTGTCAAATATATTGCCAAAATGGAGACAGGAGCAGTGGAAGATCACTATCCTAAAACCATCAAACTCTCCATTCCTAGTCTGACCTATAGACAGAACGAAGAAGAATTACAGCTGGCAAGCTGTTCTGAGCAAATGCGTCTACTGTATGTTGCTATGACACGGGCTGAGAAAAAGCTTTATCTTGTCGGCAAGGGTTCGCGTGAAAAGCTGGAAGCCAAGGAATACCCAGCAACTAAAAATGGAAAACTAAATAGCTCTACTAGACTGCAAGCAAGGAATTTCCAAGATTGGATTTGGGCTATCAATAAAGTGTTTGCCAAAGACAATCTCAACTTTAGCTATCGCTTCGTTGGTGAAGATCAGCTGACTAGAGAATCTATCGGAGAGTTGGAAAACAAAAGTCCTCTCCAAGATAGCTCCCAAGCAGATAATCGTCAGTCTGAAACCATTAAGGAAGCTCTTGAAATGCTGAAAGAAGTGGAAGTTTATAATACTCTTCACCGTGCAGCCATTGAACTTCCTAGTGTTCAAACCCCAAGCCAAATCAAGAAATTCTACGAACCCGTTATGGATATGGAAGGTGTCGAGATTGCTGGTCAAGGCCAGTCAGTAGACAAGAAAGTTAGCTTTGATTTACCAGATTTTTCAAGCAAAGAAAAGATAACTGGAGCTGAGATTGGTAGTGCCACCCACGAACTCATGCAGAGAATGAATCTCAGTCAGCGACCAACGCTTGCTAGCCTGACAGAAACTCTCAAACAGGTTCAAACCAGCCCAGCTGTCAGAGATAAGATCAATCTTGCTAAAATTCTTGCATTCTTTGACACAGATCTCGGTCAAGAAATTCTCGCTAATACCAACCATCTTTATCGCGAGCAACCCTTCTCCATGCTCAAACGAGATCAAAAGAGTAAGGAAGACTTCGTTGTCCGTGGTATCCTTGATGGCTATCTGCTTTACGAGGATAAAATCGTTCTGTTCGACTATAAGACAGACCGCTATGATGAATCAAGTCAACTCATAGACCGTTATCGTGGACAGTTAGCCCTATACGGAGAAGCTTTATCTCGAGCCTATTCGATTGAAAATATTGAAAAATACTTAATATTACTCGGTAAAGATGAGGTTCAAGTTGTAAAAGTATAATCTAGAAAGGAGACCTCATGACACTTCCAGTTAGAAAATCCCTGCACGATGCGGTTTTACAGGCTTCAAAATCTGATACTTGGGAACAAGCTACCAAGGAATGGAATGAAGTTTCCTTGATTTTTAACGGTATCGGCCGTAGCAATTGTGTCTGTGGAAATGCTATAAAGTACGCTTACGAACTCTTTAACGGTGTCACAGGCCAACGCCTCTTTCCGATTGGTAGCGACTGTGTTCGGCATTTTCATCGATTGACCCTTGACCAGCAATTGGAAGAGGAAGAAAAACTACTCAGAAAGGTTGAAAATCTGACAAGAAAAGCCCAGAAAAAGGAAAAAATCAAGGTCAATAAAAGTGACTTTGACGAGCGACTTCTAAAGTGGCTCTGGGAAAAAGGTGTTTTTAAACCCAATCGTGGCAATCAGTTCTCACCTGAGAAAGACTACCAACTCTTCCTAGAAGTCTTTCAAGGAGGAAGTTGGACCAAGGCAGAACCCAAGAAGAAGGCTCGTATGGAGGAAGTTCTTGAGAAGTGTATCAAGCCCTTTTTACTTGGAAAGCCAGATGACCAACTCTACCTTGTCAAGCTAGGTAAGGAGAAAATTGACTACGAGCAAGAACTCCGTATCCAGGCAGAGAAGGAGCGCAAGAAGAGGGATAAAATCGCTAAGCAATATGCAGACAATCTGGTTCTAGCCATGGGACCAGCAGAGCGTGCCTATCAAGATTACTTTGGATTTACAGAGACCCTGACTCAAGAAGAACGCAAGTGGGAGAAAATTCTTTTTGGTAAAAATCGAACAGAACGGGCTATCAAGGCCAAACAATACCAAAAAGAGCTAGAAAAAGACCAACGAATTGCTAGTCAGGATCCAATTGAAAGAAAGCAAAAGCAGACCTGGCTCCTCAATTCCTATTTTCGTGAGCTTCCTGATGAAAAATCCCGCTTTGCTCGGCTCTTATTAGAATATCGAAAGAGTGGAGAAGTGTCATTTTCAACCGAATATCTATCAGATGATCTCATAGACTTTTTCTATAAAATGAAAGCCTTTGAGTTTGAAATCTCACCAGAACAAGTCCGCGATTTTCTAAAAGAGAGTCTTCAAGCAGAGAATCTATCATCAGCACAGAAAAGCTGGATAGAAGGAATTCTCCTCAACTGCCTCAAACCATTTTTAGAACGATTGCTAATATAAGTAACACCTACCGTGAAAATTTCATGGTAGGTTACATTTTATCCAAAAAGAGAAAATAGGAAATGGCAACCCCTGCTCTTTCGTATTTTATATATAAAACAAAGTATGAAAGCACAACTTAATTTTAAGACTTTTTTGTAAATTAAGTGTATAATTGAAGTGTCTTAACTTTTTATAAGATAACAAGCTAATATAATAAAGTTTGCCTTACATATTTTTAAATTTTATTTCAAGGAGGAATCATGGAAAAGTATTTTGGTGAAAAACAGCAGCGTTTTTCATTTAGAAAATTATCAGTAGGACTTGTCTCTGCAACGATTTCAAGTTTATTTTTTATGTCTGTATTAGGTAGTTCATCTGTAGAGGCTCAGGAGACTAAAGGTGTTCACTATAAATATGTGACAGAGTCAGAGCTATCATCAGAAGAAAAGAAGCAGCTTGTCTATGACATTCCGACATACATGGAGAATGATGATGAGACTTATTATCTTGTTTATAAATTAAATTCCCAAAATCAACTGGGAGACTTACCAAATACTGGAAGTAAGAATGATATGCAAACCCTAGTTGCTGGTGCTAGCTTAGCGGCTCTGGGGATTTTAATTTTTGCCGTTTCTAAGAAAAAAGTTAAGAATAAAACAGTATTACATTTAGTATTGGTTGCAGGGATAGGAAATGGTGTCTTAGTTTCAGCTCATGCTTTAGAAAATCATCTTTTGCTAAATTACAATACTGACTATGAACTGACCCTTGGAGAAAAATTACCTCTTCCTAAAGGGATTTCAGGTTACACTTATATTGGATATATCAAAGAGGGAAACATAACTTCTGAATCTAAAGTAAATAATCAAGAGAAATCAGTATCTAGTCCAACAAATCAACAAAAGGTAGATTATAGTGTTACACCGAATTTTGTAGAAAAGCCATCAACAGTACAAGCTATGCAGGAAGAAAAACCTGTTTCTACTAAATTAACCAATCCAAGAAAAGAAGAGAAACAATCTTCAAATTCTCAATCACAATTAGCAGAACATAAGGATGTACAAGCTGGAGCTTTGATAACAGATAAAGGCACTCCAGAAGTTCAACCTGAATTGCCAAAAGCAGTTGTAACAGATAAAGGCGAACCAGCAGTTCAACCTGCGTTACCTGAAGCAGTTATAACCAACAAAGGTGAACCTGCAATTCAACCAGAGCTTTCTGAAGCGGTAGTAAGTGACAAAGGTAAGTCAGCAGTTCAACCAGCTTTACCAGAAGCAGTTGTAAGTGATAAAGGTGAACCCGCTGTCCAATCCGCTTTACCGGAAGCAGTAGTAAGTGATAAAGGGGAGGCTGCAGTCCAACCTGAATTGCCAGAAGCTATGGCAAGCGCCAAAGGTGAACCCGAAGTTCAACCAACGTTACCAGAAGCTGTTGTAAGTGACAAAGGCGTACCGGAAGTCCAACCAGCGTTACCAGAAGCAGTCGTGACTGATAAGGGTGAGCCTACAGTCCAACCCGCCTTGCCAGAAGCTGTTGTAAGTGATAAAGGTGAACCCACAGTTCAACCAGAGTTACCAGCAGCTGTGGTAAGTGATAAAGGCGAACCTGCAGTTCAACCTGCGTTACCAGAAGCTGTTGTAAGTGACAAAGGTAAACATGAAGTTCAACCTGAATTGCCAGAAGCAGTTATAACAGACAAAGATAAACCTGAAGTTCAACCAGAGCTTCCCGAAACCGTTGTAAGTGACAAAGGTGAACCTGCAGTCCAAGCAGAGTTGCCAGAGGCTGTAGTAACTGACAAAGGTGAGCCTGAAGTTCAACCTGAATTGCCAGAAGCTGTAGTAACTGACAAGGGTGAGCCTGCGGTCCAACCAGAGTTGCCAGAAGCTGTTGTTACTGATAAAGGTGAACCTGCGGTCCAAACAGAGTTGCCAGAAGCTGTAATAACCGACAAGGGTGAGCCTGCGATCCAGCCTGCGTTACCAGAAGCTGTTGTAAGTGATAAAGGCGTACCGGAAGTCCAACCAGTGTTACCAGAAGCTGTTGTAACTGACAAAGGTGAACCTGCAGTTCAACCTGAATTACCAGAAGCAGTTGTAAGCGCCAAAGGCGAGCCTGAAGTTCAGCCTGAATTACCAGAAGCTGTTGTAACTGACAAAGGTGAACCTGCAGTCCAAGCAGAGTTACCAGAGGCTGTAGTAAGTGACAAAGGTGAGCCTGAAATTCATCCAGCGTTGCCAGAGGCTGTAGTAACCGCCAAAGGCGAACCAGAGGTTCACCCAGCATTACCAGAAGCGGTTGTAAGTGACAAAGGTGAGCCTGAACAGGTAGCCCCACTTCCAGAATACACTGGTGATATTGATCAAGTAAAGCCAGATATTCCGACTGAAAAAACGAAAGAGCAGGATCCAGAAAAAACACTCGAATTAAGAAATGTTTCGGATATTGAGTTGTACAGCCAGACGAATGGGACTTATAGACAACATATCTCATTGGATGGAATTCCAAAGAATACGGATAATTACTTTGTCAAGGTAAAATCTTCTGCATTTAAAGATGTCTATCTACCAGTTACCTCAATAACTGAAGAGGAAAGAAATGGTCAGCCAGTTTATAAAATTACAGCTAAGGCTGAGAAACTCCAGCAAGAGCAGAACAATAAATATGTCGACCATTTCACCTTCTACCTCGATAAGAAATCTAAAGAGGAAAAGACAAACTTTACTTCCTTTAGTAATCTGGTCAAAGCTATAAACCAAAATCCCTCTGGAACCTATCATTTAGCGGCCAGCCTGAATGCTAACGAAGTGGAGCTTGGTCCTGATGAAAGATCCTATATCAAGGGCACCTTTACTGGTCAGTTGATTGGTGAAAAAGATGGCAAGAATTATGCTATCTATAACTTGAAAAAACCTCTGTTTGAAAACTTGAGTGGTGCTACAGTAGAAAAACTGAGTCTAAAAAATGTTACTATTTCAGGTAAAAATGATATTGCTTCACTGGCAAATGAAGCTACGAATGGCACAAAGATCAAACAAGTTCATGTCGATGGTGTTCTGGCTGGAGAACGTGGTATCGGTGGTTTGTTGGCTAAGGCAGACCAATCAAGCATCACAGAGAGTAGTTTCAAGGGAAGAATTATCAATACCTATGAAACAACTGCTGCCTATAATATCGGTGGCCTGGTCGGTCACTTGACAGGAAACAAAGCTTCACTGACTAAATCAAAAGCGACAGTAGCCATTTCATCCAACACCAATAGTTCAGATCAGACTGTTGGTGGGCTAGCAGGTCTAGTAGACCAAGATGCGCATATACAGAACAGTTATGCGGAAGGTGATATCAACAATGTCAAGCACTTCGGTAGAGTTGCGGGTGTGGCTGGATATTTGTGGGATCGAAAGACGAATGAGGAACGGCATGCTGGAAGCTTGACCAATGTACTAAGTGATGTCAATGTAACCAACGGGAATGCCATTACCGGTTACCACTACAATGGAATGAAGGTGAAGGACACATTCAGCAGCAAAGCGAACAGAGTATACAATGTCACCTTGGTTAGGGATGAAGTCATCAGCAAAGAATCCTTTGAAGAAAGAGGAACAATGCTAGATGCTTCTGAGGTGACTAATAAAAAAGCAGAAATCAATCCTCTCACTCCTCCAACAGTGGAACCCCTTTCAACAAGTGGTAGTAAAGAAAGTGATTTTTCTAAGGTAGCCCATTATCAAGCTAACCGTGCTTTGGTTTATAAGAACATTGAAAAATTGTTACCTTTCTATAACAAGGCGACCATCGTGAAATACGGAAACCTGGTCAAGGAGAACAGTCTCTTATATCAAAAAGAACTCTTGTCTGCAGTTATGATGAAGGATGACCAAGTAATCACAGATATTGTTTCTAACAAACAGACTGCAAATAAACTCTTGCTTCACTATCAGGACCATTCATCTGAGAAGCTCGATCTCAAGTACCGGACTGATTTTGCCAAGCTAGCAGAATATAGTTTAGGGGATACAGGACTCCTATACACTCCAAATCAATTCTTGTATGACCAAGACTCTATCATTAAGCAAGTCTTACCTGACTTACAAAAGGTTGACTATAAGTCGGATACCATCAGAAAGATACTCGGAATTTCTCCAGATGTCAAGCAAACTGAGCTCTATCTGGAAGACCAGTTCGTCAAAACAAAACAAAATTTGGCAAACAGTTTGAAAAAACTCTTGTCAGCAGATGCTGGACTTGCTGGTGACAACCCAGTTACCAGAGGCTATCTTGTAGATAAAATCAAGAACAATAAGGAAGCCTTGCTACTCGGTTTAACTTATTTAGAACGTTGGTATAACTTTAGCTATGGTCAAGTGAATGTCAAAGACCTAGTTATGTATCATCCGGACTTCTTTGGTAAAGGAAATACTTCACCATTAGATACTCTGATTGAGTTAGGTAAATCTGGCTTTAACAATCTTCTTGCTAAAAACAATGTCGATACTTATGCTATCAGTCTTGCCAGCCATCATGGAACGACAGATTTGTTTAGCACGCTAGAAAATTACCGAAAAGTCTTTTTACCAAACACTAGCAATAATGACTGGTTTAAAAAACAGACCAAAGCTTTCATTGTCGAAGAAAAATCCACTATTGCAGAGGTCAAAACCAAGCAAGAGCAAGCAGGGACTAAGTATTCTATCGGTGTTTATGACAGAATTACTAGTAGTACTTGGAAATACCGCAATATGGTCTTGCCTCTCCTTACCTTGCCAGAAAGATCTGTATTTGTCATCTCAACCTTGTCTAGCCTAGGATTTGGCGCTTACGATCGCTACCGCAACAGCGATTATAAGGCTGGAGATGAACTCAATAAGTTTGTTGAAGAAAATGCACGTGAAACAGCCAAACGTCAGCGAGATCACTACGATTATTGGTATCGCATTTTAGATAAAGAAGGACGTGAAAAGCTCTATCGTACAATTTTACTTTATGATGCCTATAAGTTTGGAGATGATACAACATCTGGAAAAGCTACAGTTGAGGCTAAGTTTGATAGTACCAATCCGGCGATGAAGAATTTCTTTGGTCCAGTGGGGAATAAAGTAGTTCACAATCATCATGGTGCTTATGCAACTGGAGATGGCGTTTACTATATGTCCTATCGTATGTTAGATAAGGATGGAGCCATTACTTATACCCATGAGATGACCCATGATTCAGATCAGGATATTTATCTTGGTGGCTATGGTCGAAGAAGTGGCTTAGGACCGGAGTTCTTCGCAAAAGGCTTATTGCAAGCTCCTGATCAACCAAGTGATGCAACCATTACCATCAACTCTATCTTGAAACATAAAACATCAGATAGTACAGAAGGCCAGCGATTGCAAGTACTTGATCCAACTACAAGATTTAATGACGCAGCAGATCTTCAGAACTACGTCCACAATATGTTTGATGTCGTTTACATGTTGGAATATCTCGAAGGGCAATCTATTGTGAGACAGTTAGATGCTTATCAGAAAATGACGGCTCTGAGAAAAATCGAGAATAAATACGTGAAAGATCCTGCAGATGGAAATGATGTTTACGCTACTAACGTTGTACAAAATCTGACAGAAGAAGATGTCAAAAAATTGACTACTTTTGATAGTTTGATTACAAATAATATCTTGTCAGCTCGTGAATATAAGTCTGGGGAATATGAAAGAAACGGTTACTATACGATTAAACTCTTTGCCCCAATCTATTCGGCTCTGAGCAGCAAGGGAACTCCGGGTGATTTGATGGGACGTAGAATAGCTTATGAACTTCTGGCTGCCAAAGGCTTTAAGGATGGAATGGTACCATATATCTCAAATCAATATGAAAAAGATGCAAAAGCGGCGGGAAGTAAGATTAAGTCTTATGGTAAAGAAGTAGGTTTAGTTACAGATGAACTTGTCCTTCAAAAAGTATTTAACGGTCAATATAAAACTTGGGCAGAATTCAAGACAGCTATGTATCAAGAACGTGTGAAGCAGTTTGGGAACTTGAAGCAGGTTACCTTCAACGATCCAACTAAATCTTGGGCAAGTTTTGCAAGAAAGACGATTCATAGTGTAGAAGAACTGCAGCGATTAATGGACGAAGCTGTCCGTAAGGATGCAGATGAGAATCGTTATTCTTGGGACAACTATAATCCAGAATATGATAGTGCAGTTCATAAGTTAAAGAGAGCAGTGTTTAAGGCCTATCTAAATCAAACTGATGATTTTAGAAGTTCAATTTTTGAAAATAAAAAATAGTGTTTACTATTAGGAAATAAAATTAAAGAAGGTGATTACGCTTGTCATTATTTAAAAAAGAACGGTTTTCAATCCGAAAAATCTGTGGGATTGTTGGTTCAGTTTTACTCGGAAGTGTCTTGGTTGCACCGTCAGTCATCCATGCTTCTACCTATCATTACATTGAAAAAAGCGCTCTTACACAAGAAGAACAAACTAAGATTAAAGCAGGAATTCCTACTGATAATGAAGCAAGTTATGCTCTTATTTATCAGCAGGAAGCTCTTCCTGCAACAGGTTCATCGACTTCTGTGCTTACAGCTTTAGGTCTATTAGCTGTTGGTAGTTTAGTCCTTTTGGTTCATAAAAAGAAAAAAGTTAGTAGTTTGTTCTTAGTTACTACTATCGGACTGATTAGTCTTTCTAGTATGCAAGCTCTCGATATAAGCAATCCTTTGAAAGCTCCAAGTAATGAAGGAGTAGTTCAAATTGCTGGATATCGTTATATTGGATACTTACCCCTTGATGATGATACAATTTCAGAAATTCAACATAAGGATGAGGGGACAAAGAATGTTCTAGTATCTGAAACTCAGGAAAGTATCCCTAATGAAGCGCCTAAAGCAGA
>NZ_VMMH01000016.1:1288-15557 GCF_013277115.1 Streptococcus sp. 714 | reverse complement strand
TTTGGGGGTCAGTACATTTTAGCACATCTGATATTATGCGTTTTTCTGCTTTTAAAGACTTTTTCCTCAGTCACATGCGTCGAAGGTTATATAGTAGATTGGAACTAGAATAGTACGTTACAACTGCTAAAAATATTTCTAGAAATTAATTTGACTTTCCTAATCCATTTGTTCACCTCTTATTTCAATATACTATAGCAAAAAAACTCCAAACGCGATACAATAAAGGTGTTCAAGCCAATTGTAAAGTGAAAGGAGAAAAATATGGCGCAAAAGGTTCATAGTTTATTACACACAAAGTATCACTTTGTGTTCACCCCTAAGTATAGACGAAATGTTATCTAAAATTAATATCAAAGTAGTTTATCACATTCGAATCACAAAAAATTTTAAAAAATGGCAATATTTGTTAACAAGAATTTTGTCGTTTGTTATAATGTAGTTGTAAATGATTAAGATTGGTAATCAAAAAATAAAGAGGGAAATGTCATGAATAAGAAATATAATATAGTTCTATTATTGTTGTTTATAGTTTATTTATTTGGATATTTTTCAATTTCAAAAACGTTAATTCCTATAATGTGTGTGATCCAAGTATTTTTGATAGAACATATATTTAGAGTTCGTAATAGTATTATGCAAATAGGTGAAATTATAATTGTTGTTGCTTCTATAATATTATTTATTGATAGTATATTGAGTTTGTAACATTAGACTGAGTAAAAGTCTTTAAAATTAGGAAGATTTATAGACTTCTATATAGAATCAAATTTTCCAGATACCTGCTGAAGCTGATTTATATCCTCATATTTCTTCTACTACTATCTTCGTCACTAAATTTGACAGATATATTGCTGATACAACCTCTCTACTACAATCTCACAGTTAACCTGAGGCTAGTTTCCTCTTTGATTTTCGTTGATAAAAGAAATGCTCCTCCAAGACGGAAGAGCATTTTTTATTGTGATTTTGATTCGGTTTCTGCTGACTCTGGGTGGAGTTCTTGGTAACTTGGTGCCTTGAAAAGGTCAGTACTGGTTTTGTCTTGTCGTTGGTTAAAGAGGCTAGTTGACTGACTTCCTTTTTCCTGCTCAATTTTTTGCAGAATTGGTAAGGAATTGAGGTAAGAAATACTTTCTGTATCAACTTTTCCAAGATGATCTGCTTGGTAGAAACGGATCAAATCGCCAGTTTGAATCTGGTCGCTGATTTTCAGCTGTTGACTAGCTGCTTGACGAACGATTTCTAGTTCAGTCCGAGCTTGTTCATCAAGATTACTGATTTCAAGACCGCTCTCAGTATAGTAGGTTCGTCCGTCATAACTGGTGTATTTAGGTGTGACGAAGGAATTGGCAGTTCGAAAGGCAACGATTTCTTGGTGGTCTGGTGATAGGAGGTCTTGGCCGACTTGAAGAAAGGAATTGGACTCAATACCAAGGAGGTGTTCGAGAGTCGGTAAGATATCGATTTGCCCACCGTAGGTATTGATGATTTGCCCCTTTTCATAACCAGGTATGACCACCATAAAAGGCACTCGTTGCAACATGGCATTGTCGTAATTCGACCAGTTTTCAGAAGTCTTGCCAATCAAAGGTGCCAGGTCAGGATTGCGGGAATTGGAAATGCCATAATGGTCTCCATAAATGACGATGATGGATTTTTCATAGAGGCCACTTTCTTTGAGATAGTCAAAGAAGGCCTTGATGGCACTATCCAGATAGTTGGCGGTTTGGAAGTAGCCATTGATAGTTTCATCTTTGGTTTTGGCCAAGGGGAAACCAAGCTCATCGCCCGTCAGATTGCTAGCATAAGGATAGTGATTGGACACCGTGATATATTTAGTATAAAAAGGCTGCTGTAAATGTTCCAGATATTGGATAGAATCTTTCATCATGATTTTATCATTCAAACCATATTGGAAAGAATTGCTACTGTCTTGCTTGGTGAAATAGGATGCGTCAAAGAAGTATTGGTAGCCCCATTGTTTGTAGGTCGTATTTCGATTCCAGAAGGTCCCGATATTGCCGTGAAAGACAGCACTTGATTGGTAGCCGTTTTTTGATAGGATAAAAGGTGTGGCCTGCTGGGTATTGGTGCCACCGTAGTTGACCATGAAAGAACCTTGGTCAAGTCCAAATAAACCGGTCTCCAGCATGGTTTCCGCATCTGAGGTTTTACCAGCCTTAACTTGGTTAAAGATATTTGAAAAGGCTAGGGTTGATTGCGAATGGTAGAGGGAATTAAGGAAGGGAGTGACTTCATGCTCAGTTCCATCTATGTTGAGTTTATAGTCAAGCAGGAACTGCTGGAAGCTCTCTAAGTGGAGATAAATCACATTTTTCCCTTTGGTAAGGCCAAAATAGTCTGGATTGGGCTTAGCTGAATGTTCTTGAATATAATCTGTAATAGGTTGAAGATCAGTCTCAGAGGCCTTAGCTCGTTCCTTGTTGGCACTGTAGGATTGGTTGGCGCTATAACCTAAAAAGGCTGGCAAACTAAGGGCACGTACAACATAGTAATTAGAAAATCCTCGCGATAGGAGATCGGGACGCTCAATTTCAGCCAAGAAAAGATTAGCAGAAAAGAGCAGGGCTGAGAGAGCAGTGATAGCAACACTGGAGCGGAATTTGAAGGGCCTCCTATCCAGCTGGATAAATTTTTTAAAGAAAAGGAAAGCCAGCAGTGGGAAATCCATAAAATAGATGAAATCCCAAGGACGTAGTAACTCTAGTTCCGCAGTACCGACAGATACCTTGCTGACCACCTTCATGGTATTAGCCGTGATAAAGTCGCTAAATTCTCGATAGTAAAAGACATTGGAATAGAGCCAAATGAATAAAAGGCTATAAATAGCAATACTCAGACCATAAAAGATCTTGGTTGACCGAGCGTAGAGGGCTAGAGCCAGTAGGAGTAACCCCAAAGGAAGGGGATTGAAAAAGGCGATAAAGGCAAGGTAATTTCCTTGCAATTTTCCTACTTGAATATCTAAATTAAAGTCAACGGTATAGGCTAATAATGTTTTGATCCAATAGAGGATTAAAAGGGTTAGGACAAAACCCAGTCTGGTATCGATGGCTTTTTGGATTTTGTTAAAATTGATTCTCACACAATTACTTCCTAAGTTTTTATTAGTATTAGTATACCATTTTTTAAAACTAGAGTAAAAAAGCAAGGGTAGTTTCTTTTTTGAGAATTGTCTAAAAGTTTGTTATAATGGTAATCATGAATAGAATAAGAGTCAGTAAAAGGATTGAAAAAAAGCTTGCCAAAGGGCTAGTTTTGCTAGAAGCCAGCGATCTTGAGAATGTCAATCTTAAGGATCAGGAAGTAGAAGTCCATAGTCAAGATGGAAAATTTCTTGGGACTGCCTACCTTTCTCAGCAAAACAAGGGCTTGGGCTGGTTTGTGAGCACAGACAAGGTGACCTTCAATCAAGCTTTCTTTGAAATGCTGTTTAGACAAGCTAAAGAAAAGAGAAGCGCCTACTATCAAGATGATTTGACAACTGCCTTTCGTCTCTTCAACCAAGAGGGAGATGGCTTTGGCGGTCTGACAGTGGACCTTTATGGCGACTTTGTTGTCTTTTCTTGGTATAACTCTTATGTTTATCAGATTCGTAAGGTTATCTCAGAAGCATTTAGACAGGTTTTTCCTGAGGTGTTAGGGGCCTATGAGAAGATTCGCTTTAAGGGGTTAGACTATGAATCTGCTCATGTTTATGGTCAAGAAGCACCTGACTTTTTCACTGTTCTGGAAAATGGTGTCCTGTATCAAGTCTTTATGAACGATGGCTTGATGACAGGGATTTTCCTAGACCAGCATGAGGTTCGTGGTAGTCTGGTTGATGGATTGGCTATGGGCAAATCTTTGCTCAATATGTTTTCTTATACAGCAGCTTTTTCAGTAGCTGCGGCCATGGGAGGAGCAAGCCAGACAACTTCGGTTGACCTAGCCAAGCGTTCACGAGAATTGTCTCAAGCGCATTTTCAGGCAAATGGAATAAGCACGGACGACCATCGTTTTATAGTCATGGATGTTTTTGAATATTTCAAGTATGCCAAGCGAAAAGGCTTGACCTACGATGTGATTGTCCTAGATCCGCCTAGCTTTGCTCGGAACAAAAAACAGACCTTCTCTGTGGCCAAGGATTATCACAAGTTGATTTCTCAGAGTCTGGAGATTTTAAATCCGGGAGGAATCATTATTGCCAGTACCAATGCTGCCAATGTTTCTCGCCATAAATTTACAGAACAAATTGATAAAGGCTTTGCAGGAAGAAGTTACCAGATTTTAAACCAATACGGTCTTCCAGCAGATTTCGCCTATAATAAAAAAGATGAAAGTAGTAATTACCTCAAGGTGATTAGTATGAAGGTTAGTAAATGAAATTAATCGTTTCAGTAATGCCAAGGAGTTTAGAGGAGGCCCAGGCTCTGGATGCCACGAGGTATCAGGATGCTGATATCATTGAATGGCGAGCCGACTATCTGCCTAAAGAAGCGATTTTGCAGGTAGCTCCAGCTATTTTTGAAAAATTTGCAGGCCGTGAATTGGTTTTTACCCTGCGAACTCGTGCTGAAGGGGGAGAAATTGACCTTTCTCCAGAAGAATATATCCATCTAATCAAGGAAGTGGCGCAACTCTATCAACCAGACTATATTGATTTTGAGTACTATAGCTACAAGGATGTCTTTGAGGAAATGCTGGACTTCCCAAATCTCGTTTTGAGTTACCACAATTTCCAAGAAACACCTGAAAATATGATGGAAATCTTATCAGAGTTGACGAGCCTAAATCCAAAACTTGTCAAGGTTGCGGTGATGGCCCACACGGAGCAAGATGTCTTAGACTTGATGAACTACACACGAGGCTTTAAAACACTCAATCCTGAACAGGAATATGTGACCATTTCTATGGGCAAGGTGGGCAAAGTCTCTCGTATCACTGCGGATGTGACTGGTTCTAGCTGGTCCTTTGCTAGTCTAGATGAGGCAAGTGCCCCTGGTCAGATTTCTCTAGCTAACATGAAAAAAATCAGGGAGATTTTGGATGAAGCTTGATGGCTATACACGTTTAGCTGCAGTTGTTGCCAACCCTATTAAGCATTCTATCTCTCCCTTCATTCACAATAGGGCCTTTGAGGCTACAGCTACCAATGGTGCTTATGTAGCTTGGGAGATTGAAGCGGCTGATTTGGCAGAAACAGTGACCAATATTCGTCGCTACCAGATGTTTGGCATCAACCTTTCCATGCCTTATAAGGAGCAGGTGATTCCTTATTTGGATGAGCTGAGTGACGAAGCGCGCTTGATTGGTGCGGTCAATACGGTTGTAAATGATAATGGAACTTTA
The DNA here is from genome assembly GCF_013277115.1 of Streptococcus sp. 714. Taxonomy (GTDB): domain Bacteria; phylum Bacillota; class Bacilli; order Lactobacillales; family Streptococcaceae; genus Streptococcus. The sequence goes on along the minus strand of NZ_VMMH01000016.1, from coordinate 10,202 downwards.
ATTGGATATAATACAGATGGCAAGGGATTTTTTAAGAGCTTGCCTTCTTTTACAATTTCAGGTAAAAAGATGACCCTGTTGGGAGCAGGTGGTGCGGCTAAATCAATCTTGGCACAGGCTATTTTGGATGGTGTCAGTCAGATTTCTGTCTTTGTTCGTTCCGTTTCTATGGAAAAAACAAGACCTTACCTAGACAAGTTACAGGAGCAAACAGGCTTTAAAGTAGACTTGTATGCTTTAGAAGATGTTTCTGAACTGCAAGCAAGGATTGCTGAGTCGGATTTACTGGTCAATGCGACAAGTGTAGGGATGGATGGTCAATCATCTCCAGTTCCAGAAAACATAGCCTTACCAGAAACTCTTTTAGTAGCAGATATCATTTACCAACCCTTTGAAACCCCGTTTTTGAAATGGGCCAGAAGTCAGGGCAATCCAGCGGTCAATGGTCTGGGAATGTTGCTCTATCAAGCTGCAGAAGCTTTTCAACTGTGGACAGGAAAGGAAATGCCGACGGAAGAGATTTGGCAGTCCTTAACAGAAAAATACCAATAAAGAAAAGGAGATTCTCCTATGAAAATCAGAATCGATATTCCTCATCATCCTTATGATATTCAGATTGAAAAAGGTTGTCTGGCTCAGGTTGGTCAATGGTTGCGAGAACTCTGGCAACCACAAAAGGTAGTTATTGTGACAGATAACCATGTAGCTTCTCTTTATGCAGAGAAGGTCAAGCTCAGCCTAGAAGATGCTGGTTTTCAGGTAGCTGTTTTTGACTTTTTAGAAGGCGAAGAAAGAAAGAATTTGACCACTGTTCAGAAAGTCTATGAATTTTTAGTCAAACAAGGACTGACTCGTAGCGATGGGATCGTGGCTCTCGGAGGTGGTGTCGTTGGGGACTTGGCTGGCTTTGTGGCCTCAACCTACATGCGAGGCATTCATTTTGTTCAGATTCCGACCAGTTTAACTGCCCAGGTGGATTCTTCTATCGGTGGAAAGACGGGTGTCAACACTCCATTTGCTAAAAATATGGTGGGGACCTTTGCCCAACCAGATGGGGTTCTGATTGATCCGCTTGTTCTTGAAACCCTCGGAAAAAGAGAGTTGATTGAAGGGATGGGTGAGGTTATCAAGTACGGCTTGATTGAGGATCCAGAACTTTGGGCTCTCTTGACGGAGCTGGATGGTTCTGTAGAGAGCATTTTGGAACATGCAGAAACCTTGATTGAACATTCTTGTCAGGTCAAGCGCAAGATGGTGGTTGAGGATGAGTTGGACAATGGTATTCGCCTTTACCTCAACTTTGGCCACACCATTGGTCATGCCATTGAAGCGACTGCCGGTTATGGTAAGGTCATGCATGGCGAGGCTGTGGCTATGGGAATGGTGCAGATATCCAAGGTTGCTGAGGAAAAAGGCCTTATGCCAGCTGGTATTACCCAGTCTATCATAGAGATGTGTCAGAAATTTGGGCTACCTGTTGACTATGAAAACTGGGATGTTGATAAGCTTTATCAGGCTTTGACTCATGACAAGAAAGCGCGTGGCAATACCTTGAAATTGGTCTTGGTGCCAGAGCTTGGTTCTGCAACAATTCACCCAGTTTCTCTGGAAGAGATGAAAGACTACTTGGTAAAATAAGGAGAACGTATGAGATATTTAACTGCAGGAGAATCACACGGCCCCCGTCTAACGGCTATCATTGAGGGAATTCCAGCTGGACTTCCTTTGACAGCTGAGGATATTAATGGAGACCTTAAACGCCGTCAGGGTGGCTACGGTCGTGGTGGTCGTATGAAGATTGAGAGTGACCAGGTTGTCTTTACATCGGGCGTTCGCCATGGGAAAACGACAGGGGCGCCTATTACCATGGATGTTATCAATAAGGACCACCAGAAATGGCTGGATATCATGTCTGCGGAGGACATCGAAGACCGCCTTAAAAGCAAACGAAAAATCACCCATCCTCGTCCGGGTCATGCCGACTTGGTAGGGGGCATCAAGTACCGTTTTGACGATTTGCGAAATTCCTTGGAACGTTCATCAGCTCGTGAAACAACCATGCGAGTAGCAGTCGGGGCAGTAGCTAAACGTCTATTGGCTGAGCTAGATATGGAAATTGCCAACCATGTCGTAGTCTTTGGCGGCAAGGAAATTTATGTTCCTGAAAATCTAACAGTTTCTGAGATTAAGGAACGAGCTGCCCAGTCTGAAGTTTCTATTGTCAACCAAGAACGAGAACAGGAAATCAAGGACTATATTGACCAAATCAAGCGTGACGGTGATACCATCGGTGGGGTTGTGGAGACAGTCGTTGGAGGTGTTCCAGTTGGTCTTGGTTCCTATGTCCAATGGGACAGAAAATTGGATGCAAGATTGGCCCAAGCTGTTGTCTCTATCAATGCCTTTAAAGGGGTGGAATTTGGTCTTGGCTTTGAAGCTGGTTATCGTAAAGGCAGCCAAGTTATGGACGAAATTCTCTGGTCTAAAGAAGATGGTTATACTCGCCGTACCAATAATTTAGGTGGTTTCGAAGGTGGCATGACTAATGGGCAACCGATTGTTGTTCGTGGTGTCATGAAACCCATTCCTACTCTCTACAAACCACTTATGAGTGTGGATATCGAAACCCATGAACCCTACAAGGCAACTGTTGAAAGAAGTGATCCGACCGCTCTTCCAGCAGCAGGTGTGGTCATGGAAGCCGTTGTGGCAACGGTTCTGGCACAAGAAATCCTTGAAAAATTCTCATCAGATAATCTTGAGGAACTAAAAGAAGCGGTAGCTAAACACCGAGACTATGCAAAGAACTATTAAGGAGTTCCTATGGCAAAAACAATCTATATCGCAGGTCTTGGTTTGATTGGAGCCTCTATGGCCCTTGGTATCAAACGTGATCATCCAGATTATGAAATTTTAGGTTATAATCGCAGTCAAGCTTCGAGAGATATTGCCTTGAAAGAAGGAATGATTGACCGTGCAACAGATGATTTTGCCAGTTTTGCTCCTTTGGCAGATATCATCATCCTCAGTTTACCGATTAAACAAACCATTGCTTTCATTAAGGAGTTGGCCGACTTGGCCTTGAAAGAAGGCGTCATTATTTCAGATGCCGGTTCGACCAAGTCAGCTATTGTGGATGCGGCGGAGCAGTATTTGGCTGGCAAGCCTATTCGCTTTGTCGGGGCCCATCCCATGGCTGGTAGCCACAAGACAGGGGCTGCCTCTGCAGATGTCAATCTCTTTGAAAATGCCTATTATATCTTTACACCTTCTAGCCTGACTAGTCCTGACACGCTTGAGGAAATGAAGGATTTGCTTTCAGGTCTTCATGCTCGTTTTATCGAGATTGATGCTAAGGAGCATGATCGTGTGACTTCTCAGATTAGCCATTTTCCACATATTCTGGCTTCCAGTCTCATGGAGCAGACTGCGGTCTATGCTCAAGAACATGAGATGGCAAGACGCTTTGCGGCCGGTGGTTTTCGAGATATGACCCGAATTGCGGAAAGCGAACCAGGTATGTGGACTTCTATCCTCTTGTCCAATCGTGAGACCATTCTAGAGCGAATTGAGGATTTCAAGGAGCGCTTAGATGAGGTTGGACAAGCCATCAGTAAGGGTGATGAAAACCAAATCTGGAACTTTTTCAACCAAGCACGTGAGCAACGTCAGGCCATGGAAATCCATAAGCGTGGCGGTCTGGATAGTTCTTACGATCTTTATGTCGATGTTCCCGATGAAGAAGATGTTATCTTGAGGATTTTGGAACTACTACGTGGAACTTCCTTGGTTAATATTCACATCAACGAGGAAAACCGTGAGGATATTCACGGGATTCTACAAATATCATTTAAAAATGCTCAAGATTTAGAACGAGCCGAGCACCTCATAACAGCAAAGACTGACTACACAGTCGTGATCAAATAAGGAGAAAATTATGCCTAAAATAGAGCCTAGATTCATATTTGGTGTTATCTTTATTTCTTTTATCTTACTTAGAGCTTACGCTGTTAAAAAGGATGTGCAAACTAATTCAGAAGCAAGTGTTGAGACAAAAAATGAACGATCCAACAAGGAAATAAGTTAAGAGAAAATCAATTCAAAGTATGTAGACGATAGAATTATTAATGAGTTTATCGATAGCTATAATCAAAATTCTAATAGCCCATTAGAAAATATCAAAAAATGAAATATAAAAATAAAATATTTCGCATCAAGCTACGGATACTACTTGGAACTTTTACATGCAAATGATACTGATAAAATCAATGTAACAATAAATCAGACAAATGAAAATAGTGAATCTGGTGTTGCGGGAATGAAAGAAGTATTTCATGATATTGTTAAATCGATTGAATCATCTTTATCTGATGATGAGATAAATAACTATTTTGATAATCTTATGTTAAATGAAATAAAAACAGGTTCTAATTTAGGAACTTTGAAGATAGAGTATATACTAGATAAGGAATTAAGCAATGGACATTCAAGAGGTTATATAAAAGTAATTGCACAATAATAAAGATCACAGAGTGACTATTAATTTTAAAAGAAATAAATAAGGAGAAAATTATGTCAAATATTTACGATAGTGCAAACGAACTCAGTCGCGGTCTACGCGAATTACCAGAATACAAGGCTGTTAAAGCAGCTAAAGATGCGATTGCAGCAGATGCTGAGGCAAGCAAAATCTTTACAGAATATGTTGCTTTCCAAGAAGAAATTCAAAGACTAGCCCAGACAGGTCAAATGCCAGACGCTTCCTTCCAAGCTAAGATGGAAGGCTTTGGCAAGCAGATTCAAGGAAATAGCCTCTTATCAGAATTCTTTACCAAGCAACAACAATTGGCAATTTACCTTTCTGACATTGAAAAAATTGTTTTCGAACCAGTTTCAGAATTTCTAAAATAAGAAAATAACTATCATAAAGTCAGGAATTTTTAAGGAATTTCTGGCTTTTTATGATAAAATAAGTAAAAGTATTGCAAGTATGAGGTCCAGTATGAAACTAAAAACAAACATTCGCCACTTACATGGCAGTATCCGAGTTCCAGGTGACAAGTCTATCAGCCACCGTTCCATTATCTTTGGAAGTTTGGCTGAGGGGGAGACTAAGGTTTATGATATTTTGCGAGGTGAAGACGTTCTTTCGACCATGCAGGTTTTTCGTAACCTTGGTGTTGAAATCGAGGATAAAGATGGGGTTATTACCATTCAAGGTGTGGGCATGGATGGCCTAAAAGCTCCGCAAAATGCCCTGGATATGGGAAATTCTGGAACCTCGATTCGCCTGATTTCAGGTGTCCTTGCTGGCGCAGACTTCGAAGTAGAAATGTTCGGAGATGATAGTCTTTCCAAACGACCTATGGACCGTGTGACGATTCCATTGAAAAAAATGGGCGTTAGTATTTCAGGGCAAACTGATCGAGACCTGCCTCCTCTTCGCTTAAAAGGGACGAAAACCTTAACACCTATTCATTATGAGTTGCCAATTGCCTCTGCTCAAGTCAAGTCCGCCTTGATCTTTGCTGCCTTACAGGCTCAGGGTCAGTCAGTGATTATCGAAAAAGAGTGTAGCCGTAATCATACTGAAGATATGTTGCAACAATTTGGTGGCCATTTAAGTGTGGACGGCAAGAAAATCACAGTCCAAGGGCCACAAAAATTGACTGGACAAAAGGTGGTCGTGCCAGGAGATATTTCCAGTGCAGCCTTTTGGTTGGTCGCAGGCTTGATTGTTCCAAACTCTCGTGTAGTGCTGCAAAATGTGGGCATTAATGAAACGCGTACTGGTATTATTGATGTCATTCGCGCCATGGGTGGAAAATTGGAAATAACTGAAATCGATCCAGTCGCTAAATCTGCTACCTTAACTGTTGAGTCTTCAGACCTCAAAGGAACAGAGATTGGTGGTGCCTTGATTCCACGCTTGATTGATGAATTGCCCATTATCGCCCTGCTAGCGACCCAAGCTCAAGGTGTAACAGTTATCAAGGATGCTGAGGAACTCAAGGTCAAGGAAACAGATCGCATTCAGGTGGTGGCAGATGCCTTGAATAGTATGGGGGCGGATATCACTCCTACAGCAGACGGGATGATTATCAAAGGGAAATCAGCTCTTCACGGTGCTAGAGTCAATACGTCTGGTGACCATCGTATCGGTATGATGACGGCTATCGCAGCTCTTTTGGTAGCAGATGGAGAGGTGGAGCTTGACCGTGCAGAAGCCATCAATACCAGCTACCCTAGCTTCTTTGATGATTTGGAGAGCTTGATTCATGGCTAAGGTGTTACTAGGCTTTATGGGAGCTGGAAAATCGACTATTGCAAGAGGTTTGGACCCTAATTACCTTGATATGGATGCTCTAATCGAGAAGCGCTTAGGCATGTCCATTGCGGATTTTTTCGCTGAGAAGGGAGAAGTGGCCTTTCGTCAGATAGAGTCAGAAGTCCTAGCTGATTTATTACAAAGAGACCAAGTTGTGTCAACTGGTGGAGGTGTAGTCATTTCTCAGCGAAATCGTGACTTACTCAAGACCAATCCAGATAATATCTACCTGAAAGCCGATTTTGAAACCCTCTACCAACGCATATCAGCTGATAAGGACAATCAGCGCCCGCTTTTTCTAAATAATAGTAAGGAAGAACTAGCAGCTATTTTTCAAGAAAGACAGTACTGGTATGAGGAAGTAGCCAGTCGGGTTTTGGATGTGACCAAGCTAAGCCCAGAGGAAATTATAGAGGAACTAAGATGAAAATTGCTTATCTAGGTCCCAAGGGATCATTTTCACACCACGTTGTGCAGACCGCTTTTCCTCATGAGGAATTGCAGGCCTTTGCCAATATTACAGATGTCATCAAGGCCTATGAGCAAGGCTTGGTGGACTATTCTGTGGTGCCAGTTGAAAATTCTATCGAGGGTAGTGTTCATGAAACCTTGGACTACCTTTTTCATCAGGCTCACATTCAAGCAGTGGCAGAAATCGTTCAGCCTATTCATCAGCAGTTGATGGTGGTTCCAGGTCATACTAAGATTGAAAAGATTTTTTCACATCCACAGGCCTTGGCGCAAGGAAAGAAATTTATCGATGAACAGTATCCAGATGCTCAAATCGAGGTGACTGCTAGTACAGCCTATGCGGCCCGCTTTATTTCCGAACATCCAGACCAGCCCTTTGCAGCAATTGCACCTAGAAGTTCTGCTGAAGAATATGGCTTAGAACTGATTGCCGAGGATATTCAGGAAATGGAAGCCAATTTCACACGTTTCTGGGTTTTAGGAGCTGAAAAGCCTAGTATTCCCTTGCAAGCACAAACTGAGAAAATGAGTTTGGCCTTGACCTTACCTGACAACCTTCCAGGTGCACTTTATAAGGCCCTGTCGACCTTTGCTTGGCGAGGAATTGACTTAACAAAAATTGAAAGTCGTCCACTCAAGACAGCACTGGGCGAATACTTTTTCATTATCGATGTGGACTATGCTGATAAGGATCTGGTCCGCTTTGCCCAAAAAGAATTAGAAGCGATTGGAATCCAGTATAAGGTTTTGGGTACCTATCCTATTTATCTAATATCAGACCATGGAAAGGAGAGAAGATGAGTAAAGAAAATCCCTTAAGTCACCACGAGCAGTTACGCTATGACTATCTACTTAAGAATATTCACTATCTCAATGAGCGAGAAAAAGAAGAGTTTGCTTACTTGCAAGATAAATTGAATGGGGAAAGTAGTGACGCCACCTCAGAAAGTCAAGAATTGACCGAGGATTATAGAAAGACACGTGCTAACACTTCGATCCCTTCTTATGATAGTCGTAGTCGCTCTGAGAGATACCAGAAAATCAATTCTCTTCCAATGAAAAAAACTAAAAAGTGTAAGCTACGGTGGGGGCGTATTTTCGCAGGCTTACTGGCTATCTTAGCTTGTGTAGCGCTTGGCATGATTTTTATGTTCCTAAAAGGCTATTCAAATGCTGATTCAACCAAAACTGCCAATGCTAAGGCCGCTCAAGTAGAAGTCTTTAATGGTCAGGATACCAGAGATGGTGTTAATATTTTGATCATGGGTACCGATGGGCGAATCGGTCAAAATAGTGCTGAGACGCGTACTGACTCTATTATGGTATTAAATGTCGGAGGTTCAGATAAGAAAATCAAGCTAGTCAGTTTTATGCGCGATAATTTGGTCTATATAGACGGTTACAGTCAAGTGATTAACAGTAGGAAACAGACGGATAACAAGTTAAATGTAGCCTATGAACTAGGGGAACAAGAAGGACAAAAAGGGGCCGAAATGGTTCGTCAAGTCTTGAAAGATAATTTTGACTTGGACATTAAGTACTATGCCTTGGTTGATTTTCAAGCCTTTGCAACAGCGATTGATACGCTGTTCCCAGATGGAGTGATGATTGATGCCAAATTCTCAACCTTGGAAGGTCAACCGTTAACTGAAGCTACGGTAGGAGATGACTTACATGCTACGGAAACAGAGTCTCCGACCCAGACTATTAAAGTCGGGAAACAGCAGATGAATGGTTCGACCTTGCTTAATTATGCTCGTTTCCGTGATGATGATGAAGGCGATTATGGTCGTACCAAGAGACAGCAGCAAGTGCTGACAGCAGTTCTTCAGCAAATCAAAGATCCAACCAAGCTCTTTACAGGCTCAGAGGCACTTGGCAAGGTCTTCGGAATGACCTCAACGAATGTTCCTTATAGTTTCTTATTGACCAATGGTTTATCCTTCCTAAATGGAGCACAAAACGGCATTGAGAGATTAACAGTTCCAGAACTGGGTGATTGGGTCGATGCCTATGATGTCTACGGAGGCTTGGGGTTGCTGGTCGATCAAAATAAATATCAGAATAAATTGTCTCAGATGAGGATGAGATAAAATAAGGCTCTTTGTCAACTGT
>NZ_VMMH01000016.1:0-1093 GCF_013277115.1 Streptococcus sp. 714 | reverse complement strand
CAATGAGTCCGAAGAATTTGTCTGGCTTCTTGTTCTGAAAGTGAAAAAGCAAGAGCTGATAGAGATTATAGTGGTGTCTCAAGTCTTCTGAATAGCTCAAAAGCTTGTCTAGAATCTCATTATTTGTTAAGTGCATGCGAAAAGTAGGGCGATAAAAACGTTTATCACTTAGTTTACGACTATCCTGTTGAATGAGCTTCCAGTAGCGTTTGATAGCCTTGTATTCATGAGATTTTCGCTCAAATTGATTCATGATTTGAACACGCACACGACTCATAGCACGGCTAAGATGTTGAACAATGTGAAAGCGATCAAGAACGATTTTAGCACACGGAAAAAGCTGTTTAGCCAAGTCATAGTAAGGGCTAAACATATCCATAGTAATGATTTTCACCTGACAACGAACAGCGCGATTGTAACGCAGAAAATGATTTCTTATGATAGCTTGTGTTCTACCTTCAAGAACAGTGATGATATTGAGATTGTCAAAATTTTGCGCAATGAAGCTCATCTTTCCCTTAGTGAAGGCATACTCATCCCAAGACATAATCCCTGGAAGACGAGAAAAATCATGCTTAAAACGAAAGTCATTGAGCTTACGGATGACAGTTGAAGTTGAAATGGCCAGCTGATGTGCAATATCGGTCATAGAAGTCTTTTCAATCAACTTTTGCGCAATCTTTTGATTGATAATACGAGGAATTTGATGATTCTTCTTGACGAGTGAGGTCTCGGCGACCATCATTTTAGAGCAATGATAGCACTTGAAACGACGCTTTTTAAGGAGAATTCTAGTAGGCATACCAGTTGTTTCGAGGTAAGGGATTTTCGACGGTTTTTGGAAGTCATATTTCTTCATTTGACTTCCACACTCAGGACAAGATGGAGCGTCGTAGTCCAGTTTAGCGATGATTTCCTTGTGGGTATTCCTATTAATGACATCCATAATTTGGATATTTGGGTCTTTAATGTCTAGTAATTTTGTGATAAAATGTAATTGTTCCATATGATTCTTCCTAATGAGTTGTTTGATCACTTTTCATTATAGGTAATATGGGACTTTTTTTCTACATAAAATAGGCTCCATAATATC
>NZ_VMMH01000015.1:0-48206 GCF_013277115.1 Streptococcus sp. 714 | reverse complement strand
CTACAAATATTATAGAGCCCTTTTTAGTTAAAAAAGACTAGCAGACGCAAACTGCTAGTCTTTTGATTATTATTTCACCTATCCTTGTTAAAAGAAAGAATACTTATTATGAATTTGGGTCATCAAGACTACGGCCATGTAACCCTTTTTCACGTTGGACTTGGCGTAGTTTTTCTGGTGTAACATCGTTTCCTTCTTCGTCCACAATTTTGATCCCTTCGATATGGTGACGAACAGTACGACGATAACCTTCGATGTACTCCTCACGTAGTTTGGCTTGCTCTACTTTTTCTTCTGAGGTCAAGCCTTCTGTTTTTTTCTTTTTGGCAAGCTCGTTAATACGATCAATTTTTTTAGGATCCATGTTTCTCTCCTTTATGATAAGATTTAATCCGTTTAACAGATTTTATTTGGTATTGATTTGGTTAAAACGTGCAAGTTTAGCTGCTTTCTTAGTTAATTGCGACAAGATTGCCAAACGATTTTGTCGAACAGTCTGATCTTCAGTCATTACCATGGTATTTTCAAAGAAAGCATCAATAATTGGGCTAAGAGAAAAGAGTTGGTTCAATTGTTGACTTGCAGTTCCTGATAAAACGAGTGATTCTACGGCTTCTGCCAAAGCTTTTTCTTGGTCATTCTCAAATAGTTCTGAATCAACTGCAACAACCCCCTCTGCCTTCTCAGCCAAGTTAAAGGCACGAGAAAGTGATTCAACAGATGGTTTGAAATCTTCTTTCTTGCTTGCTTCTACAAGAGCACTTGCTGCTTCCAACATCTCTGCAACAACAAAGTTTGAACCTGCAAGAACCGCTTCCTTGATGTCTTTTGGAGTAGAGCCCATCATCTTATCAACACGAGCCTTGATAAAGTCCATAACCTCTGCTTTATTTTCATAAGTCAAGCTGTCAAATGTTAAAGCATAAAGGCTATCAATCAGCTCATCCATAGCAATGTGCCAACCAAAGGCATCCAAGATACGAACTACACCTTGGGTCGCACGACGAAGGGCATAAGGATCGTTAGAACCTGATGGAATCAAACCTACTGAGAAGAAACTCAAAATAGTGTCCAATTTGTCTGCAATGGCAAGCACTGCACCGACCTTGCTCTCTGGAAGTTCGCCTTCGGCTGATGTAGGCATGTAGTGTTCACGAATAGCAGCTGCCACGGCTGGAGTTTCACCAGCAAGAAGGGCATATTTTTCACCCATAATTCCTTGGAGCTCGTCAAATTCACCAACCATACCAGTCAACAAGTCAAACTTGTAAATGGCTGCTGCACGGGCTAGGTCAATCGTTTCATCAGCTGACAAACCTGCTTTTTCTGCCAAGAGAATAGCAATCTGACCCGTACGAATCATGTGTTCACGAAGGGAACCAATTTTCTCATGGAAGGTCACATTGTTTAATTTTTCAACAAGGTCAGAAATAACCAATTTTTGGTCTTCACGCCAGAAGAATTCTCCGTCTTCCAAACGAGCTACCAAAACTTTTTCATTTCCTTTGATGACATTTTCCAAATGCTCTGCGTTTCCGTTACGAACAGAAATGAAGTTTGGCAAGAGTTTTCCATCTTGATCACGAACAACAAAGTAACGTTGGTGTTCCTTCATCGAAGTTACCAAGACTTCTTCTGGAACTTCAAGGTATTTGGCATCAAAACTTCCCATAAAGGCAGTTGGGTATTCAACCAAGTTCAAGACTTCATTAAGCAAGTCAGCATCAATCTCGATGCGTACACTATGCTCAGCTTCGATTGCCTTGATTTGGTCAACAATCATTTGCTCACGTTCACGTGGATCTGCGATTACAAACTGTGCACGAAGGTCATCTTCATAGCTCAATGCTGACTGAATCTTAGTTTCTTTCCCCAAGAAACGGTGACCACGGCTCACACGACCTCCCTTGATATCAAGGAAATCCAAATCAAACTCTTCTTCATCTAGAAGAACAGTCAAAGTGTGAACAGGACGAATGTATTCAAAACTATTTCCAGCCCAGTGCATGCTGACAGGGAAAGTCAATGACTTCAAGACATCTACAACACCAGGAACAATGGCTTCAACTGCTTGACCAATTTCTTCCTTGGTAACATAGACATATTCTTCACCCTTGATTTCACGGAATTCGATATCTTCAACCGTCAAGCCTTTTCCACGAACAAATCCTTGAGCTGCTTTGGTGAAGTTTCCATCACTATCCAAGGCAATTTTCTTTGCTGGACCCTTGAAATCTTCTGTCAAATCAGACTGTTTGTCTGCAAGACCAGTCACACGAACAGCCAAACGACGTGGTGTTGAGAAGGTTTGAATATCTTCAAAAGACAGGCGGTTTTCCTTGAGAAAGGCTGCCATTTTTTCGCCTAGTTGTTTTTCACTTGGTGTGACAACATAGGCTGGTAATTCTTCAAGACCGAGTTCTACTAATAAGTTTTTTGTCATGTTTTTTCCTTTACATTTTCTTCAATCTTTTTTGATATGCACCTTAGGTACTGGGGACGTCGCTAACTAACTTTGTGAGTCTGTATGGAAATCTAATGCAAAATTGGTCAAGATTTCCAATAGTCTCATCAAAGTGGATTTAGCTGACTAATTTTTGAACCTAAGGTTTCAAAAATCCCCACATAACAGTACAGCGGTGCATATCCCTCTAGCAAGTCTTCGACTTGCCTCTAACGATTTTAGAGCACAGTATTACTCACTATTCTGCGTCTTCTGCTAAGAGTTTAGCTCGTGTTTCTTCATCCAAAAGTGGGTAGCCTAGGCGTTTGCGTTCTGCGACAAATGTTTTGGCTACGACACGGGCCAAGTTACGGATACGGGCAATATAGCCTGCACGCTCTGTTACAGATACTGCACCACGCGCGTCAAGCAGGTTAAAGGTGTGTGAACATTTGAGAACATAGTCATAGGCAGGGTGAACCAAACCTTCTTCCAAAGCACGACCAGCTTCTTTTTCAAACTTATCAAAGTTTTCCAACAACATTTCTTGGTCAGAAATTTCAAACGAATATTTTGAGTGCTCATACTCAGGCTGGATAAAGATTTCTCCGTATTTTACACCATCAGCCCACTCGATATCATAGACAGAGTCCACTTCTTGAATGTAAGAAGCCAAACGCTCCAAACCATAGGTAACTTCCGCAGTCACAGGGCCAGTTGCCAATCCACCAACTTGTTGGAAATAAGTGAACTGAGTGATTTCCATACCATCAAGCCAAACTTCCCAACCAAGACCAGCTGAACCAGTTGATGGGTTTTCCCAGTTATCCTCAACAAAACGAATATCGTGTTCCAAAGGATTGATTCCCAATTTTTCTAAAGACTCAAGATAAAGTTCTTGGATATTTGATGGAGAAGGCTTCATAACCACTTGGAATTGGTGGTGTTGGTATAGACGGTTAGGGTTTTCCCCGTAACGACCGTCAGCAGGACGACGTGATGGCTCTACATACGCTGCATTCCACGGCTCAGGTCCAATAGCACGAAGGAAAGTGTAAGGACTCATTGTCCCCGCACCTTTTTCATTATCATAAGCCTGCATAAGCATACAACCTTGGTCATTCCAAAATTGTTGCAAAGTCAAAATAATTTCTTGAAATGTTAATTTCTTAGACATTGTTTACTCCTTTAATTTATATTATCTTCTTAGATTTATTTATCAAGCAACCAAGAAAAGGCTGGGTCCTGAAAAATATGACGTTTAGGAACAGTTTGTAAATTCTGATCGCATTCATCTATTGTGCCTAATTTCAAAGCACAGACTTCTGGTATATTTTCTTGAACAGTGAAAATTTGACTATGACAGTTCTGGCAGTAATAACGCTGTTTTCCTGGAGAAGAACTATAGGAAACAAGCTTTTCTTTTCCATGCAATACTAGCTTTTCACTACTAACTTTAGCATTAACTGTATAGGCAGACGCAGTTGCTTTCCGACAAAACGAGCAATGACAAAAAACTAATTCCGATAATTCTTCATCTAGAGTGTAGGTCACTGCTTTACATAAACAAGATCCTTTAAGCATTATGCTCCTTTCTACTTAGGCATTAGATGAATTCAAAAAGAACCGAATTTCAACACCCAAGCCTTGCGACTAGGGGCGTCAGAAACGCGGTTCCACCCTAATTTATTACTTCATTGTTTTTGAAAATACTACAGAAAGCGCCAGTTCTTTATTTTGCCCTACTTGGCTCCCACTATCCCAAGCTCGCTTGAAGAACGCCATAAGACTTTCTTTCCTGCTGACTATTATATCAAAAATTAGAACAATGTACAATTCTTTTTATGATTTTCTAAAAATCCATATCATCAACTCGTGGAGCACCAGACTGAACAGCAATCGCTTTTAAGGTTTCACGCTCCTCATGACTCAGTTCAATTCCAAAGCAATCAAGATTAGCTTGAATACGAGACGCTGTGACAGATTTTGGAAGCGGTAAAAATCCTTCTGCCAAGCTCCAGGCCAAGGCTATCTGAGCAACAGACTTTCCATGATTTGCTGCGATTTCTTGGACTTGCTTGCTATCAAACAGTTCTCCCTGACCAAAAGGCCCCCAAGCTTCCAATAAAATGCCTTTTTCTCGACAGTAATCTACGACTTCCTCTTGATACACACCTGGAGCCAAACGAACTTGATTGACAGCTGGAAGAATTTTTGCTGTTTCAAGCAAGGCATCCAAATGATGGGGAAGAAAATTACTAACTCCAATAGCACGGATTTTGCCTTCTTGATAGAGGTCTTCCATAGCTCTCCAAACTTCTGAATTTCGGATTTTCCAGTGGTTATTTTCTCTGAGCGGTTTTGGATTTGGCCAATGAATCAAATACAAATCCAAATATTCCAAGCACAGCTTCTCTAAAGACTCTTCAAAAGCCTGACGAGTTTGCTCATAGTTGTGATTTGTATTCCAGAGTTTGCTGGTTACAAAAATTTCCTCACGCGGAACGCCACTATCTTGAATAGCACGACCAACGCTTTCTTCATTTTTATAAATCGCTGCCGTATCGATATGGCGATAGCCTGCCTTTAAAGCCTCTAGTACAGCTTGATAGGCAATCTCTCCATTTTCAGCTTTCCAGGTTCCAAATCCTAGAACTGGAATTGGAACACCATTATTTAAAGTATAAGATTTCATTATTTTTCCTTTCTATGTGAAGAAAATCCAAAGAAACAAATTCTCAAAGAAAACTTATCTCTTTAGATTTTGTGTATTATTGATCACGGTCATAATAAAGCTGGTGAGCTTTAAGACGAGAGTCTAACAAATCTGGAATTGTCACAAAGTCATAACCTTGCCCTTTCAAATAGTCAATAACCTTCGGCAGAGCATTTACTGTCTCAGCATGGATATCATGCATGAGAATAATTGAACCATTCTTAACTTCACGCTGAATTTCTGTCAAGATGGCTGCTTCATTTTTACTCTTCCAGTCCAGACTATCCACATCCCACATAATAAAACTCAAGTCGAGGCTATTGCGAATGTCGTCTGTAATGGCCCCATAAGGCGGACGCATGAGTTTTGAACTAGAACCTAGCACTTTAGTTAGCGCATCCTCTGTATCAGTAATCTGTTTTTTAGCGTCATCAAGCGAAAGCTTTGAAAGAACTGGATGGCTCCAACTATGGTTTCCAATGACATGACCATCTGCTTTCATGCGTTTCAAAATTTCTTCATTGCCAGAAACATTCTTACCTAAAACGAAGAAAGTTGCCTTAATACCATACTTAGAAAGTGTATCTAATGCTTGATTTGTCGTTGCAGGATTTGGTCCATCATCAAAAGTCAAGGCCACCACTTTACGATTTTTCTTTTCATAATAAGCCTTATATAGCTCGGCATCCTTATCTAATAAATAAGAGGACTGAATAACTTCAAAGAAACTAGATACTGGCAAGGCAATCTCATCCAGATTTTCAACCGCCTGACTTGGATAAAGGATAATCTGACTATCCTTGTAATCAAAATTCCATGCAGACAAGTCTTGGTCAGACAAGCCTTTAACTATCTGATCAATCTTTTCTTGTTCTAATTTCTTATCTTGTAAGAAAGAGGTAATTTCTTTTAACAGCTTCTCTTTAGCCTTACTAGCATCTGAAAATAATTGATCAAGTGTAAAAGGTTTACCATCTTCTGTCAAATGCACTTTCGCTAGACTAGTTTTCTCTGTCTCTTCAACTTTTGACGAAGTTAAATCATAGACTTGTTTCACCACACTATGATCAACAATTCCTTTCAAAGTCGAATCCTGTTTCTCCGTATAATAAAAAACCAGATTTTCCTTATCCTCTAGATTGTCTTTAATATCCTGTGTCATGATTTCTTTTACAGACGAAATCACTTGCTCCCCTTGGAGAGGATAATAGGCAATCACTTCGGCTTGCCCTTTACGAAAATGATCTTTCTGATTTCCCTCACTCAATTGATCATCTTTCTCTTTTTTGAGCGTTTCAATCCTTTGTTCAAAACGCTGCTTTGTGTAGACTTTATAACCAATTATTGATCCAAGGACACAAATAATTACTGAAAAGATAGCTACTAGGGCTATTAATCCGATTCTCTTTTTATCGTGCTCAACACGTTTTGCTCTACTTTTATCCATAAGACCATCATATCAAATTCAAGCTATAATTTCAATGATTTTGGAGGAAATAGTATATTAAAAGAGGGGCGAGCCCCTCTTAAGATTTTATTTGACAGCTTCCTTCAAAGCTTCTACTTTATCCAATCGCTCCCATGGGAGATCAATATCCGTACGTCCCATATGACCATAAGCCGCTGTTTGACGGTAAATTGGTCGTTTGAGATCCAGCATTTGGATGATTCCTGCTGGACGAAGATCAAAAATCTGACGTGCTGCAGCTTCTAATTTGCTTTCAGCTACTGTTCCTGTACCAAAAGTATCAATACGAACAGATACAGGTTGCGCAACACCGATAGCATATGCCAATTGTACTTCCGCCTTCTTAGCAAGACCTGCTGCAACAATGTTTTTAGCAATGTAGCGAGCTGCATAAGAAGCTGAACGGTCTACCTTAGTCGCATCCTTACCAGAAAAGGCACCACCACCGTGACGTGAGTAACCACCATAAGTATCTACAATAATCTTACGACCAGTCAAACCTGAGTCCCCTTGAGGACCACCGATTACAAAACGACCTGTCGGATTGATAAAGAATTTTGTCTCATCATCAAGATAAGATGCTGGAATCACTTCTTTGATAACCTTGTTAATCACATCTTCATGAATTTGTTCATTGCTAACTTCTGGATCATGCTGAGTAGAAATAACGACTGTATCCACGCGCACTGGCTGGTCATTTTCATCATATTCAACTGTAACTTGAGATTTAGAATCTGGACGAAGATAGCTGATTTCACCAGACTTACGAAGCTCTGCTAAACGACGAACCAACTTGTGACTGAGTGAGATTGGAAGTGGCATGAGTTCTTCTGTTTCATCTACCGCAAAACCAAACATGAGACCTTGGTCTCCAGCACCAATCAAATCAAGTGGATCTTGATCCGCATTTCCACGAACCTCCAATGCTTCGTTAACACCTTGAGCAATATCTGGCGATTGCTCCACCAAAGATGGGTGTACTCCCACCGTCTCAGCAGAAAATCCATATTCTGTATTGGTATAACCAATCTCTGCAATGGTATCACGAACCACACGGTTAATATCTACATAAGCTGTAGTTGAAATTTCACCAAATACATGAACTGAACCAGTATAAACAGCTGTCTCAGCAGCAACGTGTGCCTCTGGATCCTTTGCTAAAATAGCATCCAAGATAGCATCTGAAATTTGGTCTGCGATCTTATCCGGATGCCCCTCAGATACAGATTCAGACGTGAATAATTTACGTTCTGACATAAAAATGTCCCCCCTTAAAAATAGTGTTATAGAGTTACAAAGTACTGATAGGTATTTTCATTTTCTAAGAGTTACGACGCGAAAGAAATAAAAACGATACTTTTTTATTTCTGAAGCTAGTAAGGCGCATAGGGTGACCGCGTTATAGCGGCAACCGTAGAATGACGAGCGACTACTTTGGAGCCGTCATTCTTTGCGAGTTACAAAGTACTGATAGGTATTTCTTAGTGATAAATGCCTACCATCTTATCGGGACTATAACTTCACCATTATATCATTTTTTAGCGCAATTTGCAGTCCATATACTCAATAAAAATCAAAGAACAAGCTAGAAAACTAGATGCAGATTGCTCAAAGTAGAGTTTTAAGGTTGGCAATAAAACTGATGAAGTCAGATCAAAACACCGTTTTGAAGTTAGAAATAAGGAGACTGGGAAAAGTCTTGAAAATAAAAAAACACATAGTCAAGTCTTGAAAAAACTTGAGACTATACGTTTTATTGTGGGAATATTTACTTTATTTTTCTTAAAATTGAGTTTTAGTCTAACCTCATCAAAATCTATATAACTTATCAATTTGCTAGATAGAACCGATTCATTTTGAAGTCTAACGTTTTAGAAAATATCTATCAATTCACTATATTTTATATTTGTTTACATTTGTCTTCAACCAAGTTTCCGTCACTCATTACATAAACTCGGTCAACCTTATCAAGGAGGCGTGTATCATGTGTAATCATAACAACTCCTCTACCTTGCTCATGGGCAATTGAAGCCAACATCTCCGTTACTTGGTAAGCCCGCTCTGTATCAAGACTGGCTGTAGGCTCATCTGCCAGTACAATGCTAGGATTGTTGTAAAGCGCCCTAGCAATCGCAGCACGTTGACGTTCGCCACCAGATAGAGCCTTGGGATACTGATTTTGTACCTTGTTCAAATCCAACAAGTCAAACAGCTCTTTTCGATCACTTTTACTATTTTTTCCCTTATCCAGTCTGTCAATCAAATCCAGCTGTTCCTTGACCGTTAGAAAAGGAATTAAGTTTGAAGCTTGGAGAATGAAGCCAAACTCTCTAAAACGGAGGTCCGTTTTCTCCTTCTCCGTCAAACTGCCTGTTTCCTTCCCCTTAACTAAAATCTTTCCACTCGATGCTTCCTGCAGTTGTCCTAGAGTCGTTAAAAAGGTTGTCTTTCCAGAACCTGAAGGCCCAACGATAGCTACGAACTCTCCCGCATTTAGCTGAAAATTCGTCTCATGCAGAGCTACGACTTTCATCTTTCCTTCCCCGTACGTTTTTGTCACTTGAGTCATTTCAATCAATGCTGTCATACTATTCTCCTTATCATTCTGCAATCGCAGTAATCGGGTCCACCTTTAGCAAGCGTGGAAGTGAAATGACACCACCTAGCAGGGCCATCAAGCAAATCACCAAGCTTAGGACAGAATAGGCTAACCAACTTGGGTAGAAAAAGAAGGTAGCTGGCAAGACTAAAATCACTCCTCCAATAGCCAGCAAGGCTAAAGCAATCCCCATACCAGCTAGGAGGAAGATTTGACAGAAAAGAGACCATACAATGGTTTTAATCTGTATTCCCTGAGCCCTCATTATTCCATAAAGTCCTAGTTTTTGGATGGTAATGATATAGACAAATATTCCCACAATCAAGCCTGTGATGATAATCATAGCAAGAATCATCCCTGAAAATACATTAACCTGAGGTGTGTAACCAGGAATTTTCGAAATCATTTTTGGAATAGAAATCTGTTTCAGTCCATCGCCAGTCACTTCTATGTCATTTTTCAAAACCAAGGCAGAGATGGAACGATTGGCTTTCAAGGTTCCTTGTAAGGTCCAATAAGTCGTCAAACTTGTAAAGACAACAGGCTCAGTAAAAAACTTATTTCCTTGAGTCAGACCTACAATCTTGTAACCAGTCTCGCTTCCATTCAGCTGAATGGTATCACCTAGCTTAATCCCATAGTTCTCAAAGGACTGATCCACGACAACCTCATCATCTCCTTCAGGATAACGACCCTCCGTCAAACTAGGAGAGATAAAAGAGTCCCAGTCTTGAGAAAAAATGGAAACATTGAGCTTTTCACTACCATCGACTAGATTGGTTACAGCAAACATATAACCCAGTGGAGCAGCCTCCTCAGATCTCTTTTCCTTATAATCCTTTTCAGGAATAAAAGATGCTGTCAAATTATCATTTGCGTAGTCAGATAGAACCACACCCGTCGCTTGCCAATTGTCAATAGCAGCTCGGTTGTTTCGTACAAGACCAAGAGCTAGACTGGTCATAAAAAAGACCATAAAAGCAATGAGAAAAATGGTTGTTAAAATCAAACTATATCGAAGTTTGTTCTGTAATATTTCTTTAATAGCAAGATACATTCTTATCTCCTTTAACTTTTCCAAGAGATATCAATGAGATACCCCGCCACTATAAAAATAGGAGACAGAAAATCTGCCCCTGCATTCCAAACAAATCCACTAATCTAATTAAATAAAATCAAGAAAATAAGTAAAAAGGTTCTTATAAAAATAAATCATTTATTAGATCTATTTTCTTAGAAATATAATTAATTATGAATATTAATAAGTCTTAAGTGTTCATCCATCCTATCATTTTCACAGTACGGTGTCAAGAAAAATGATTTTGAAAAAGGACTTTATTCTTTTTGTAACCTTTCTGTAATAATTCTCTGCTGAAAAAATGATAAAATAGGTATGTACTGTTAAGGAGAGAACCATGTCCGTAAAAAAATTACAATCATATGAGGTAGACTATCAAGAAGAATTAAATCAGCAACTTCCTCTCTATCAAGATTATGCGCCCGAATCACAATCTGATACCAGTTTTCAGGAAATCCTATTTTTTGTTAATATCGCTATTTTTTGTATTTGCGTCGCTATCTTCAGTTTTATCTTTTTATCATTAAAGTTATCAACTGGTCTTGCTTTTATCTCAGCAATCGGATTCAGCTTACTTGTTTTAAAAATCCAACGCTCTATCATCAAACGAAAACTAAAAAGATAAGTCCAAAATATCGCCCCAACTGGAGCGATATTTTTATTTTTTCTTTTTAGATGGTGTTTGAATAGTAATCTTCACTTCAAAGATTGTTCCCTTTGGCTTATTATCTTTGACTACAATGGTCCCTTTTAAAGCATCTACAATTTGCTTGGCTAGGGATAATCCTAAACCAAAACCACCTTTTTGACGGGTTCTAGCCTTATCAACTCGATAAAAGCGATCAAAAATTTTCTTCTTATCTTCTGCCGAAATACCGACTCCATTATCAGAAACCAGTAAATACAGATTGCGATCAGTCGCTGAAATCACAAAATCAATTTCACCATCCTCTTCAGTATACTTGACAGCATTATCAAATAGGATAGTCATCAGTTGTTTCAAAAGAAGCTGGTCTGTGACAATCGTGCGATGGATGCGATTTTCAAAACGGAAAACACGATCATTTTCCGAAGCAATCATCTCATAATTTGTGAAAGTTGTATTAAAAAAGCTAGTTGAAACTTCTGCAAGTTCCGGCTTAATTCCGTCATCTCTACGAGCCAAATTCAACAAGTTTGTCGTCAAAAAACGCATATTTCGGACTTCTTCCAAACTCGATGCAATGCTTTCGCTCACATCCATAATGGTAGCTTCTGGCTTCCGGAAAAGGGTCTCTAAACGATTTTGTAAAACTGCAAGTGGAGTTCGTAACTCATGACTAGCATTTTCCACAAAGGACTGCTGCTTCTGCATGCTCTCAAGCAGAGGACGAACACTGACCCTAGCTAGATAGAGACTGGCAAGTAAAGACAAAATCCAGAAACTAGCCATCACAACGACAATCAATTGCTCATGCTTTTGACTGGCCTGCTCCAACTGACTTGTATTAATCAAGACAGCCGCATACTTGATATTGGTTGAAACCGAACTAATATTGGTTTCCATCAAAATCATGCGATAGATTTCTTCTTGTCCATAGCTATTAAAAACCTGAATCTGGTAGATATGGCCTAGTTCTTTTTTCTCTAACTTAATCTTATCCAATCCCAAAAATCGATTTCCAGAAAGGAGCTGGATAAAATTCTTATCAAAGAGAATGACTTCTGTGTTGGAACTAACATTGGGTTTTATCTCCGTCTTGCTAGTATCTGTAGCAGCATTCTCTAAATCTTTAATCTCTTCTGTCGCCCTATTTACCGCAAGCTGAATAACTGCCTGAGGATTGTTGCTCAAGCCATGGAGCGTATCATCCACCGAAGTATAAAGACTCGAATGCATGACCTGCAAAATAATCAGAGTCATGGTAGAGAAAATCAGGGTGAAAACACCGAAGTTGCGGATAAAGTAACTAAAGTCATCCGCATACCATGTTTTTTTTAGTTTACTGAACATCTTTTAAAATATACCCAACACTACGCAAGGTTTGCAAATTCTCTGCAAAAGTGGTTCCTTTTAATTTCTTACGGACTTTTGAAACATAAACTTCTACAACTGAAATCGTTGTGTCACTATCAAATCCCCATAGACGATCAAAAATCTGAGTCTTAGGCAAAATAACATTTTGATTTTGAAGGAAATAAACTAGTAAATCGAACTCTTTCCCCAGCAATTCGACAGGAGTATCTTCAACCTTAACGGTATTGGTTGATAAATTGATGAGAATATCTCCATAAGATAGCGTATTTTCATTAAACTTACCTGAACGTTTGAGAAGGGCTTGAATCCGCATTTTGAGTTCTTCTAGGTAGAAAGGCTTGGTCAGGTAATCATCTGCTCCCAATTCAAATCCATGTCCCTTGTCATCCAAACTTTCCTTGGCAGTCATAATCAGAACTGGTGTCGTAATTCCCTTTTCACGCAATTCTTTCAATACTTGGAAACCATTTTTTTCTGGCAACATCAAATCCAGCAAAATCAAGTCATAGACGCCACTTTCAGCTTCGTAGAGACCTTCTTCTCCATCAAATACCTGCATGACATCCGCAAAATCGTCTAAAAAGTCAAATACTGAATTTGACAGGCCTAGGTCATCCTCAACTAATAAGATTTTTATCATGAGAAACTCCTCCTTATTAAAACCATTATACCAAATTTGCCTTAAAAAAAACTCAACTCTCTGCATTTTATATGAGATAGCTGAGTTTTCTTTTATTTAGTTTTGATTATTTAGTTCCGTATTGAAGAACAACTGCTTCCACCGCAGCTTTTTCACGGTTAATCAAGTCAACACGCGCTGCAATTTCCTTGATTCCCATGCCGATATTACGGCTAAGAGCAAGATCAGAAAGTTGTGGCTCAAAGAACTCCTTGTATTCCGCCAAGCGTTGTTCTGTCTTAAATACATGAGCAGGAAGGATAACAAAGCTATCAAAGCTCATATCTCCTCCAAGAGCCGCCTTAATCCAGGCCCAGTTTTCACGAGCCCAAGACCATGCTGTTTCCTGAGTTGCTTGATGGTTTAAGAACTGGAAGTACCAAGCAGACAAGTCTTGTGGTTTGACCACAAATTTGTCCTTCCAAGAAGCAATCAAGGTTTGGATATTATCCACATCTTTACTATAGGCAAGAGCTGCTGCCAACTGACGTTTAAAGACAGCATCTGTTGCGTGCGTATAAGTATCAAGATAAAGTGCTAACAAGTCTTTAGTCTCATGATGTTTCATCTCATTGATCAGAACTTGTGAGCGAATAGCAGCTGGGAGTCCTGCAAGATTCTCCTTGTGGGCTGCGAAGATTTGGCTAGCGACTTGACTAGCTTCTGCATCATTTGAGCGAATCATCATAGAAATGGCCAACTGACGAACCAATTCATCCTCATCTGATTCTCCATCTTTAGCTTCGAAACCAAGACGGTCATAGTTGTGACGAGCCAATTTAGCAACTAGTGCTTTGAAGGCTGTTTCAGCTTCTGTTCCTTCGTCGATAAAGCGCTCGAGGGCAGAAATCACTTGAGAAATGGCTGAAACGACAAGGTAAGATTCTTCCTTAGCAAGTTTATCAAGGACTGGGAGCAAGTCAGCATAAGAAATGTGCCCTGCTTCAGCAAGCAAACGACGTTCTTGGACGATTTGCAGTTTGCTTGTATTATCAAGCTCAACTAGGTCAGCAAGAACTGCATCTAACAAGTCTCCTTGATAGTCTGTAATGTAGTGGGCTGTATTTTCTGTGTTGAGGCGAAGAGCTCCTTCATTTTCAGCAAGAAGAGCTGCGTAGCCAGGAATTTCGATACTTTCAGTTTCGAGTGTATCTGGCAATCCTTTCCAGTTGCTGTTGAGTGGCACCACCCAGAGGCGGTTCTTGTCTTCGTGCTCACCGATGAAGAATTGTTTTTGTGAAATCTTCAAGACATCATTTTCAACTTTAACAGTAAGTACTGGGTAACCAGGTTGTTCCAACCAAGAATCCATGAAGGCTGCAACATCACGTCCAGACGCTTGACCAAGAGCATCCCAAAGGTCACGACCAATTGTATTACTGTATTGGTGTTTTTCAAAGTAAGCGTGCAAACCTTTAGCAAAAGCAGCATCACCTAGCCAACGACGAAGCATGTGCATGAGGCGGCTTCCTTTAGCATAGACGATAGCACCGTCAAAGAGGGTATTGATTTCATCTGGGTGTTTAACTTCGACGTGAACAGACTGAACACCATCAGTCGCGTCACGTTTCAAGGCAGACGGAACACCACCTGTTTGGAAATCTTCAAAGATATTCCAACTTGGCTCGATAGCATCCACACAGACGTATTCCATCATGTTGGCGAAGCTTTCATTGAGCCAAAGGTCATCCCACCATTTCATAGTAACGAGGTTACCAAACCATTGGTGGGCCAATTCATGTGCCACAACAAGAGCAACTTGTTGACGGCTGGCAAAGGTAGAGTTCTCATCCACAACCAAGTAAACTTCTCGGTAAGTGACAAGACCCCAGTTTTCCATAGCACCAGCTGAGAAGTCAGGAAGGGCGATGTGGAGAGATTGAGGAATTGGGTACTTGACTCCATAGTAATCTTCGTAAAACTCGATAGAGCGAACAGCAATGTCCAGTGAGAAATCAAGGTTAGATAGTGGGTGGGCTTTGGTTGAGTAGACACCTACAAGGGTACCGTTTTTAGTTTTAGCCGTCACACCTTGCAAATCACCCGCAACAAAGGCTAACAAGTAAGAAGACATGCGAGGTGTTGTCTCAAACTTCCAGATACCTGTTTCCTTACGTTTTTCAACATTGATTTCTGGCATGTTAGACAAGGCCAATTCACCTTCTGCTTGGTCAAAACGTAGAGAGAGGTCAAAAGTTGCCTTGGCTTCTGGCTCATCCACACATGGGAAGGCTTCGCGCGCAAAATGGCTCTCGAACTGTGTTGACAAGACTTCCTTCTTGACACCATCCACTGTGTAGTAAGAAGGGTAAATCCCTGTCATGTTATCTGTGATTTTTCCTGAAAAGGCAAGAACTAATTCAACTTGACCAGCCTCATCCAATTCGATATGAAGGGCTTCATTTTCATGGTCAACTGTAAATGGACGAGCTTGACCTGCAACTTCTACAGAAGCGATTTCCAAGTCTTTTTGGTGCAGGGAAATACGGTCACTCTGTGCTTGACCAGTGATGGTCACCTTCCCAGAAAACGTCTTGGTCTCACGACTCAAGTCTAAAAATAAATCATAATGTTCAGGAACAAATTGCTTAATAAAATGTTCAACTGTTTGCATAATTTTCTCCTATCTAAGTTTAAGAGCTAGAGCTCTTCTTCAAACAAACTTATTATATCATGTTTTGCTTGAGAAAAAAGGATTGGACGGCGATTTCCAAAACTTTCTTCCTCCTATCTGTCTACAGAGGGTAGACCTTGCGAAATTCTTCTAAAACAACCTTGCTATCAGGTGTAAAAGTCATTCCTGCTTCATTCAAACAGCCTGTGAAAAAGTCTTCATGAACCTGACGCCAATAGGCTAAAGATTTGTCTCCCTCACCTTCCTTATAGGCATGGTCAGCAGAAACTTGATGAAAGGGTTCAACAGAAACCTTTGTAATTTTGACAATACAGACAGCCTGATTTTGACTATCTAAAATGACATCGAAGGTCCCTTCTTGCGGAAGGGATTCGTCTTCTAGTGCGTAAAGGTCGTAGGCCGAGGCGGTTGCTGTCTTTTCGCCTTTAAACACCAAATCCGCTAAAAGGTCTGGTTCCACTCCAAAAGCCCAAGCATCGATTTCATCTCCGATAGAAGGATTGATTTGCTTGTATTTATTCCACATTTCTTGCGGCGTCATAGGTTGCTCCTTTGTAATTTTTTACTTTCTTCTTTTATGTGTTTGAGATGGTCTGGATGGTCAATTTCTAAATCAAAAATCTCTCGAATAGAACTATAGTGGATAATACACTTGATCCCCATCAGATTCATTTTTTGTATGAAGGAAGCATTCAGATAACCTGCCACAGCAAAATCAATCTTTTTCGTCCTTGCTTTATCCTGCATCTGTCTCAGCATATCTAACATTATTGGACTTTCCATATCATGCCATTGACTATTTCTCACAGTCGCAAAAACAAAAGAAGTCAAATCATTCATTCCAACTACAATCTTTGAAATGCCCATTTCCATTATTCTATCCAAGTCAAAATATGCTGACGGTAATTCAATCATTGTACCGACTTTCCCAGTAAAACCATACTCACGCAATACTCTAATAGCTTGTTTTAATTGGTCGGCATCATTGACAAAAGGAAAGATAACAGACAGATTGGGATTGGTTTGATAAACTTCTGTAACGACATTTGCCTCAGCCTGAAATTCATCTGGACATGCCAGTAAACGCCTAGTTCCTCTATATCCAAACAAGGGATGATTTTCATCAAAATACTCTTTAGTTCCCTCTAAACAATTGGCTTCTGTATTTGTTAATTCAGAAAAACGATACCATACCTCTTCATCTGAGTAGAAGGAGCAGATAGTATCTAGATAATCTTTTACAAATTGCTGACAACTTGGTAACAGGATGTTTTGATTGAGCTCTCTCAACAAGTATTCCCCACGAATCATACCGACGTGGTGAAATAACTTAGGATAAACTTTTTCAACAATTTGTTCTCCACTAAGGGCAAGTTGGTTTCTCATCATTCACCTTCCAATTCATATATAAGGTCTTGTCCAGTTCTGGAAATCCTAATAATTCAGACTTAACCTTCAAGACTAATGGCGATGCATTTTCTTCTGTGATTTCTTGAATTTTCTTCCAAACATATCCAAGAGAATCATTCGCACCATCAGACACAGCATCCGAAATAGTAACTTGAGGTGCCTTATCGTTTATCTCAATATCATAAAATGCCATAACATGGTGAACCATAAAATTTGTTAACTCTTCCCTGACAAAAACATCGTAGATTCGAGGATTGGAGTAGCTTCTAACGGTAAATCCCGTCTCTTCCAAAACTTCTCTCTTAAGGCTTTCTGTCAGTCCTTCACCAAGTTGCTGACTGCCTCCAGGTAGAGCATACCGATGTTGATAAGGGCCTCTCGTTTTTTCAATGCAGAGTAACTTCCCATTTTCAAAGCAAACACCCTAGACTCCAAAGTGATTTTTGATTTCCATCCAAATCCTCCTATTTCAAAGACCAGCCACCATCTATTGTCAGAATTTGTCCCTGCATGGCATATGCCTTTCCACTGGCCAAAAAGAGACTGACTTCTGCCACTTCCTCTGGTTCAATCCAGCGTTTGATAGGTGTTTCACTAGCCACCCAGTCTGCTAAACCACCTGGCTCAAAGTCTGCAGCGGTCATAGCTGTCTTGACGGCTCCTGGAGCAATTCCAAAGACCTGAATCCCAGCTTCTGCATAGTCTAGAGCCAACTGCTTGGTAAAGCCAGCCAAGGCGTGCTTAGAAGAAGTATAGGCGTGTCCACCGCCACCTGCTAGGCTCGAAGCTATGGAACACATATTGATAATGGTCCCTTTTTTATTCTCCAACATTTGAGTCAAATAATACCGAGTCAACTCAACAGGAGTCACGTAGTTAATTTCAAAAATTTCTTGAATTTCCTGCGCTGTCTGTTCCAAAAGTGGTTTATAATCATCCAAAACTCCCGCAGTATTGCACAAAACATCCACCTGAGGACACCAGTCAAAAATAGTCTCCAAGTCCAAGGTCAAATCTCTCTGTAAAAAGTGGAAATCACCCTGTAAGAGTGGATCTTCACCTTGGTCAACTCCATAAACTTGATAGCCCTTCTCTAAAAAGAGGCTAGCTTGAGCCAATCCAATGCCTGAACTAACGCCTGTAATGAGTACACATTTAGTCATGCACTTCTACCCAATCCGTC
The DNA here is from genome assembly GCF_013277115.1 of Streptococcus sp. 714. Taxonomy (GTDB): domain Bacteria; phylum Bacillota; class Bacilli; order Lactobacillales; family Streptococcaceae; genus Streptococcus. Next base: position 29,978 of record NZ_VMMH01000015.1, on the reverse strand, counting down.
GCCAAAACATCACAAGGTGTCGGACTCCACATGGAAAAACCTTCTCCTTCTCCAGACACATTGATTAGGAAATAGGGCGTCACTTCGAGCGCAACCCCGTTTTGTTCAATAGTATCAAAGAGTTGGACATAGTTTTCAGCGCCTCCCCAACCAGTTCGTACATATTTTTTCTTAGCCTTTAAGCCAGGCAGGATTTCTTCAAAAGTCATGTTGTTCTCCTTTAATTTTACATTCTTCATTTAATTATAACAAAAAACCGCTTTACAACGGCTTTTTGACTCATTTTAAATCAAAATCAATAAGCTTTTTATTACCATTTCTAGCAACAATGACCTCAGTTTTTTTAGAGACAAAGTTTGAATCACTATCTGAAACTTATATAAGCTTTTTCTTTTTTACAACAATTCAATAAAATCATATTTATAAAAAATGATATGGTTTATTGAATCTAGAATAATACAATATCGCTTCTAAAATATTTCTAGAATTGCTTTAAATTCCTTAATCAATTTGTTCAGATTCTATTTCAATATACTATAAGATGAGACTGGATAAAAAGTCTTTACGATCAAAAAAACGCATAGTATCAAGTGTTCAAAACTTGATATTATGCGCTTTATTGTAGGAAGATTCACTTCATTTTCTACGAAAATAGCGTTTTTTCCTAGACTTATTTTTTACAATCTCTCAAATAGTTCTTGCATTTGAACATCATCTGGAACCAATTTTAAGTAAGCTTGTACATTGACTTTGGCTTCTTCGAAGTATCCCAATTCACGCAAGAGATAGATATAGTGTTCCAGAAATTCTGGATTGTCCTTCAAATCACCAGCCAACTCTTGGTAATGCTCATAGGCAGTATCCAAATCATCCATTTCTTGATAAGAACGAGCAATCATCCACTTGGTCAAAAGATTTTCTGGCTCCTCGCTCTGCAAGTCTAGAATATCCTCATAACGTTCCTGTTCTAGATAAATAGTAGCTAAACGGAGTAAGATTTCTTCCGTATCCTCAGCGTCTTCTTTTGCAGTAAGGAGGTAATTTTCTGCACCACTAGCATCATGCAATTCATAAGAAAATTGTGAAGCAGCCAACAAGAGGCGAGTGTCAAAGGGATTTTTCTCTAAGCCTTGCTTAGCGATACGCAGGGCTTCTTGAACTTGATGCTCCTTATGTAAGGCCTGACTGTAACCATACTCATAGCCTTCAAAATCAGGTGAAATAGTATCAAGCTGCTTAAAGTAGAGGACGGCCTTTTGGTATTCTTCTTGATCAAAGTAAAGACTGGCCAACTCAAAAGCTGTTAGGTCATCGTATTCTAACTCTAATGCTTTTTCTAAAAACTCTGTGGCCGTTTCAAATTTACCCAACTGGGCATAAGCAAAACCAATTCGTTGATAGGTGGAAATGCCTGTTTGCTCATAAATTGAGCAATTATCTAACTGAGCATATCCTTGAATAGCCTCTTGGTAATTTTCCAACTCACTATCCAACTCTGCTAATCCCAATATCAAGAGAGGATCCTCTGAGTAGGTCAAAGCCTCCAGAAGTTTCTCACGCGCCACATCTGTCAAACCTTCCAGCTGGTAAAGGTCTGCCTTAAGGGCCAAAGCCGAAATATACCAGTCACTGTCGGGTTGGATTTCCTCTAGATAAGCAAAGGCTTCTTCGATTTGATCATCCTCGCTAGCAATTGCTGCTAGATTAAGATTAACCTCTGGAAAGTCCTCTACGATTTTCAGGTAAATTTCCTTGGCTTGAGGATAAAAACCAATCCCTTCTAGATAGGTAGCTAACTCATAAAGAAGCTCACTTGGATCATTTTCTAAGGCTTTGACGAAATAGTGCTCTGCCTTTGTTAAATCTTGCTCTTCCAAAGCCTGTAACATCTGTTGACTATTGTTCACTCTTAACTTCCTCACCCTCTAGTTCATATAGGCCACTAACTACCTTATACCATTCAAAAATAGCTGAAATGACAACCTTAGCAGAGGCATAAACTGGAATACCGAGCAAGACTCCCCAGATACCAAACATGGATCCTGAAGTTAACAAAACAAAGAGAACATTAATGGGATGGATGTTTAATTGACTTCCCAAAATCAATGGAGAGACAAAACGGCCTTCAATAGTTTGTTCTACGATAAAGACAATCACTACTTTCAAAAGCATGACTGGACCAGCAATCAAGCCCAATACTAGGGCAGGAAGCATGGCTAGGAAGCTACCCAGATAAGGAACCAGATTTAGAATACCAGCAGTAACCCCCAGCGTAACCGCATAGCGTAGACCTATAATCTTAAAGAAGATGATAAACATTACTGCTACAATAATAGCTACTGTTACTTGCCCTCGAACATAGTTTGACAACTGTTGATTCACATCTGATAAAACTTGTCCTACAGGTTCTTTCAATTTGGTTGGCATGAATTGGGTCAAATAGTTGCGCAAACCTTTCCCATCACGCAAGAGATAAAAGAGCATGAAAGGAACGATAATCAAAGCAACGATCACTTGAGATGCCCCGCTAATAAAGGCGCTCACCCAGTTGACTGCCTGAGAAGAAACCTTGCTCGCCCAAACTGTAGCCTGACTTGAGAAGTTTGTCAAAACTTGTTCTAACTGAGGTCTAAAATCATCTGGCAAACGCTTGGTTACCAAATCATCAATAACCCTGTCTGCATCTTCGAGATAGATTGGTACATTTCTTGCAAAAGTTAAAACCTGACGTTGTAGATTTGGAATGGCTACTGCCAAGCCCCAGATAATAAAGAGAGCTATAATCACAAAGACAATAGTGATGGCTATGACGCGATTGACTTTGTGTTTTTCCATCCAATCAACAATGGGATTCAATAAATAATATAGCAGGCCGGATAGAATAACCGGCAACATCACAACTGCCAAAAAGTCTAAAACAGGTGAAAATAAAAAACTAATCTTGCTTAAAATAAAAAGATTGAGTCCCAATAATAAGGTGACCAAAAATACCGTAATGGCCTTGTTATCCAAAAACCACTTGAAAAACCAAGATAGGCTAAAATGTTTCTCTTTTTGCTCCATAAATACTTCCTTTCTATCATTCTCTCATTATACCATTTTTGAAACAAAATAACTCTTTTTTAAAGTGCTTACATGGATACAGCGACATAAAAAATCCCCTCAAAAGAGGAGATTCGATTATTCTTGAATATGACGGTCTAAGTTCTTCTGATAATCAGCGTTTGATTTGGCTTTTTCATCAGCAAATTTCTTGCGGAACTCATCCATTTCTTTAGTAGTAACAATCTTATCTTGGAGTTTAAGATATTTATAGCTAAGTTCACCGGTCTTATCACCTACCCAACCATAGGCACCTGTTCCAAGAACTTTCTTCGTTACGAGCATTTGGGCACCGTTTGATTGTACAGGAATCACCAAGGCACTATCTGTTAACCAAGCTTGAGCTTTGGCATATTTGGCATATCGTTTTTCAAGATTTGTTTTCTCACTATTAGCATCAGTAATTAACTCTTTAAACTTATCTAAGCCAACAGCTTTGATTACTGAACTGTCTTTACCTGGTGTTACACCTAAGGAACTAAGAAGATTTGGTCCAGATGTTGGATCAAATATATCTAGATAAGTTGAAGGATCTGCGTAATCAGGTGACCATCCACTATTTACATTAATATCCCAGTCAGTATTAGTATTAGAAGTAGCTAGAACTGTCATACTTGACAATTCATCGTCAGAAACTTGTTGAATATCAACTACAACATTGTCTACTCCAATAGCTTCCTCGATGGATTGTTTATAAGATTGAGCTTGACGCACAAAATCTGGACGAGTAGAAGATACTGGAATATCTAAATGAATAGGGAACTGTACTCCATCAGCTTGAAGAGTTTTCTTAGCAGCTTCCAATTTAGCTTTAGCCTTATCTACATTATGAAGTGAATCCTGGGCATCATCAAGACTAACATCTTTCCAGACATTATCCAATTTATCCAATTCTGTCTTAGTAACTTGACCAAATGTTTGATCCCCTACTTGTACAAAGGTTGGAGGAGTGAAACTTGTCCGTAACTTACGAGGTGCTACTTCGTCCCCAAATACTTGAGAGATTCCTGCTTTACGATCTATAGCAAAAGCCAAGGATTGACGGAAATCTTTGTTCAGCAAAGCCTTCTTAGTAGATGATTTTTCTGCATCACTTGTTTTAGCGGTGTGATTGTAGGCAACACGGTCAATATTCGTCGAAATATAGAAAGTCGTTCCTTGTTGTTGACTATAAATAATGTTATCTTTGTATTTTTCTTTTAGCCGTTCATAGTTAGCAGAGTTTTTAAAGAGAGGTGCTGCAGGATAATTTCCTTCATCAAAACCACGTCCAAGAGAGTCTGCGTCCTGACCATCAAAGTAAGACAACTTAATATCATCAATAAAGACATTTTGTTTATCCCAATAGTTTTGGTTTTTAGTCATTTCAATAGAAGATTTAGATGTAAGACCTTTTAGAAGATAAGCCCCATTGTATAGAATGCTTGTTACATCAGTCGCCTTACCAAAGTCATCTCCTTTAGAAGCTAAAAAGTTTTCGCTAACAGGAGCAAGAACTCCCATTGTTGTCTTCGAATTCCAGAAAGATTCTGGATTGTTTAAAGTATAGACTACAGTATAATCGTCTGTTGCTTTTACACCAACAGTAGAAAAATCCGTTGTTTTCCCATTTACATAGTCATCTAATCCTTTAATAGAATCCTGTACAAGATAAAGTGCTTCTGATTTCTTGTCAGCTGCGTGTTTTAGACCAGTCACAAAATCCTGAGCCTTAACTTCTCCATATTCTTCGCCTTCATTGGTATACCACTTGATACCCTTACGAATTTTATAGGTATAGGTCAAACCATCTTTGGAAACAGTCCAATCTTCTGCAACTGATGGTACTAGATTCCCGTATTGATCATTTTCTAGTAGTCCATCAATGACATTACCAGTAATCTGTTTTGTAGAATTTTTCCCCGAAACTGTATAATCCAGAGTCGCAGGATCTGATGAAAATACATAGGCATAAGTAACTGGTTTAGTTGCTTCTTTATTCCCATTACCAGACGAACAAGCTGCTAGAACAGCTGCTGAGAGTACAGCAACTCCAGCTGCTAAGAAAACACGTTTTTTCATAAAAAACTCCTTTGCAATTTATATAGGATTATTATAGCACTTTTCAAAAGGAAATCAATACAAAAACAAGTTAAATTTAATATTTTATTATGTTTAATTATGTGTTATAGAATTCCTCCAACTACCATTTTTGTGATATAATAGTCTTATCTTTATATAGAGGTAAAGTTATGAAAGAAACTGTTTATTTTGGAACTTATACACGCCGTACTTCCCAAGGGATTTACAAGGCAGACTTTGATACAGAAACTGGTCAGCTTTCAAATCTAGAACTTTTTGCAGCTGAGCCAAGTCCAACCTACCTGGCATTTGACCAACACCAACATCTATACACCGTTGGTAGTCAAGACAATAAGGGGGGAATTGCAGCCTATCAAACTGACGGGACTTTATTAAATCATGTCGTGGAAGAGGGAGCCCCTCACTGTTATGTTTCTGTTGATGAAAAGCGTGATTTGGTTTACGCAGCTAACTACCATAAAGGACAGGTACTTGTTTATAAACGTCAGGAAGACGGTAGTCTTCTACTTAGTGATGTGGATCAACACAGTGGCCAAGGTCCACATGAGAATCAAGCTTCACCCCATGTTCACTTTACAGACTTAACACCTGACCACTATCTAGTGACCTGTGATTTGGGTACTGACCAAGTCATCACTTATGACCTTGATCAAGAAGGGAAATTATCTAAGCTCTATACCTATCACAGCCAGCCAGGAGCAGGCTCACGTCATATCATTTTCCATAATCACTATAAAATCGCTTATCTCATTTGTGAACTCAATAGCACTATCGAAGTTTTAATCTACGATGGTGTTGGCGAATTTGAACGCATGCAGGTCATTTCAACGCTACCAGACGGTTATGAAAGCTTTAATGGAACTGCTGCTATTCGTCTCTCTAAAGATGGTAAATACCTCTACGCTTCTAACCGTGGCCATGATTCTATCGCAGTATATACAATCCTTGCGGATGGTAGTCTAGAATTGTTAGAAATCGTTCCTACTCATGGTCAGACTCCACGTGATTTTGATTTGACACCAGACCAAGAATTTGTCATTGCTGTCCATCAAGACTCTGACAATGCAACCGTCTTTAAACGCAATCCTGAAACTGGTCGTCTAGCAGAACTTTCTAACGACTTCCATGTACCAGAAGCGGTCTGCATCAGTTTTGCACCTTAAGAAAACATAAAAAATGAACTTGGTAACTCAAGTTCATTTTTTTCTTATAGTCTATTTCCGACATTAATACGGTTAATAGCACGCTGCAAAGCAATCTTAGCACGACGTTCTTGATCAATCAAATGTTTTTCGTGGGCTTCTTCGATTTCGCGCTCCGCACGAATCTTAGCACGTTCTGCACGACTGACATCGATATCACGAGCACGTTCTGCAGAGTCAGCAACGATTGTGATGATATCATTGGCAATTTCAATAACGCCTCCGTTTACTGCAATCCAGTTCACGTGATCTTCATTATCAATACGTTTTACCTTTACTTCATCAACTGCTAAAACCGCAATCATATTTTCATGTCGTGGCAAGATCCCCATCTCACCATCCAGAGTTCGAACTGATACATAGCTGGCATGGTGATCATAGACGAGACCATCTGGTGTCACGATCTGGACAGTTAACTGAGCCATAGATCACCTCTTAAAATCCCATTTTTTCAGCTTTTGCAATCACATCTTCGATAGAACCTACACCACGGAAGGCATCTTCTGGTAACTGGTCATGTTTACCATCAAGGATTTCCTTAAAGCCACGTACAGTTTCAGCAACTGGGACATAAGAACCTGGCTGACCAGTAAATTGTTCCGCAACGTTAAAGTTTTGTGACAAGAAGAACTGGATACGACGGGCACGAGCAACCAAGGTCTTTTCTTCATCAGAAAGCTCATCCATACCAAGGATAGCAATGATATCTTGCAATTCATGGTAACGTTGAAGGACACGTTTTACTTCAGCAGCAACTGCATAGTGCTCTTCTCCAACTATTTCAGGTGCCAAGGCACGTGAGCTTGAAGCAAGTGGGTCAACGGCTGGGTAAATACCCAATTGTACCAACTTACGTTCCAAGTTTGTAGTAGAATCCAAGTGAGCGAAGGCTGTTGCTGGCGCTGGGTCAGTATAGTCATCCGCTGGTACATAGATAGCCTGGATAGAGGTTACAGAACCCTTCTTAGTTGATGTGATACGCTCTTGCAATTGACCCATTTCCGTAGCAAGTGTTGGTTGGTAACCAACGGCTGATGGCATACGACCCAAAAGGGCAGACACCTCTGAACCAGCCTGAGTGAAACGGAAGATATTATCGATAAAGAGAAGCACGTCTTGGCCTTCAACATCACGGAAGTATTCAGCAATTGTCAAACCAGTAAGGGCAACACGCATACGTGCTCCTGGTGGCTCATTCATCTGACCAAACACCATGGCCGTTTTCTCGATAACGCCTGATTCTTTCATTTCCCAGTAAAGGTCATTCCCCTCACGAGTACGTTCCCCAACACCAGTAAATACTGAGATACCACCGTGTTCTTGGGCAATGTTGTGAATCAATTCTTGGATTAAGACGGTTTTACCAACTCCGGCACCACCGAAAAGTCCAACTTTCCCACCTTTAAGGTAAGGGGCAAGAAGGTCGATAACCTTAATCCCTGTTTCAAGGATTTCAGAAGAGGTAGACAACTCATCAAAAGTTGGAGCTTTTTTATGAATTGGCTGACGCTCTGCATCTTCTGTAAAAGGAGCTTCCAAGTCAATGGTATCTCCCAAAACATTAAAGACACGTCCCAAAGTTTCTTTACCTACTGGTACAGAGATTGGACGACCTGTGTCCAATACTTCCATTCCACGAGTCAAACCATCTGTTGATTCCATGGCGATAGTACGGACCATACCATCTCCCAACTCCAAGGCTACTTCAAGGACGATTTTTGTTTTTCTTTCGTCATTTTTGTAGACGACAAGTGCATTGTTAATCTCAGGAAGTTTTTCCCCTGCTGCAAACAAGACGTCTACAACGGGACCGATAACCTGAGCAATTTTACCTGAACTCATCTCCTTCTCCTATTCTATATAAGATACTGTCGGTCCTAGCTTAACTAGGTCCTAAGTTCATTTTCATACGAGCTGGACTAGAGCCTATTCTAAGGCACTAGCTCCTGCTACGATTTCTGTAATTTCTTGTGTAATCGCCGCCTGTCTGGCACGGTTATACTGAATTGTCAAATCATTAATGACTTTCTTAGCATTATCTGTCGCTGTTTGCATAGCTGTCATACCAGCAGCATTTTCAGCTGTCTTGGCATCGATAATAGCCCCGTAAATCATACTTTCTGCAAACTGAGGCAACAACTGCTCCAAAATTTCTTCTCGGCTGGTTTCCAATTCAAAAGTCAAGCTGTAGTCTTCATCCGCTTCATTGGGATCCAAGTCAACAATCGGAAGCATTTGTTCCACACGCATTTGACTGGTTAGCGTATTGACATGGTGGTTGTAGCAGACATAGAGTTCATCAAAAAGTTCATTTTGGTACATTTCAACTGTTTTTGAAATAATCTTACAAACTTCATCAAAGCTAGGTTGATCCGCCAAGCCACGTAACTCATAAAGTGGTTGAATACCGCGAGCTTTAAAGAAGTCAGCTCCCATTCCACCGATACAGATCATTTCAAAGCCTTTACCGTCTGGATGGTATTCTTCTTTCAACTCCATAACAGCTTTCAGAATAGAGGAATTATAACCTCCAACCAAACCGCGGTCTGAAGTAATGACGATATAGCCTGTCTTCTTAACTGGACGACTAATCAACATCGGATTGGTTGAGCCACCAGATCCATTACCATGAAGGATATCTGTCAAGAGCTTGCGAACTTTCCGAGCGTAAACTTGGAAGTTGCGAGCAGCTTCCTCAGAGCGACCTAGCTTAGCAGCCGAAACCATTTGCATGGCATTAGTGATTTGACTCGTATTTTTTGTTGAGGCGATTTTTGTTTTAATATCATTTAGAGATACTGCCATCTGACACCTCTATTCTTATTGGAAGCTGGTTTGATTGAGAAACTCTGTAATCGCAGCATCCAAGACTGCTTCTTCTGGCAAGTCTTTTGTATCACGAATTGTTTCCAAAATCTCTGGATGTTGAGCATCAAAGAAGGCATGGAACTCTTCCTCAAAACGAACGATATCATCTACTGGAACAGTATCCAAGAAACCATGTGTCAAAGCATAGAGAATGGTTACTTGTTTCTCAACAGGTAATGGTTTGTGAACAGGTTGTTTCAAGACCTCAACGGTACGACGTCCACGGTTCAACTTAGCCTGCGTTGCTGCATCCAAGTCAGAACCAAACTTAGTGAAGGCTTCCAACTCACGGTATGAAGCAAGGTCGATACGAAGTGTACCAGCAACCTTTTTCATAGCTTTGATTTGTGCAGAACCACCTACACGAGATACAGATGAACCCGCATCGATGGCTGGACGAATACCCGCATTGAAGAGACCATCGCCAAGGAAGATTTGTCCATCAGTGATAGAAATCACGTTGGTTGCGATATAGGCAGAGATATCTCCTGCTTGTGTCTCGATAAATGGTAGGGCTGTAATTGATCCACCACCAAGTTCATCAGAAACTTTAGCTGAGCGCTCAAGCAAACGGCTGTGGAGGTAGAAAACATCCCCTGGGAAGGCTTCACGACCTGGAGGACGACGAAGCAAGAGAGAGAGTTCACGATACGCAACCGCTTGTTTTGATAAATCATCATAAACAATCAAAACATGCTTACCTTGGTACATAAATTCTTCCGCCATAGCAACCCCAGCATAGGGAGCTAGGAAAAGCAATGGAGAAGGTTGTGAAGCAGAGGCTGTCACAACGATTGTGTAATCCAAGGCACCGTACTGACGAAGTGTTTCTACTTGCGTACGAACTGTTGATTCTTTTTGTCCAATCGCGACATAAATACAGATCATATCTTGACCTTTTTGGTTCAAAATTGTATCAATCGCAATGGTTGTTTTCCCTGTCTGACGGTCACCGATAATCAACTCACGTTGACCACGACCAATCGGTACAAGGGCGTCAATAGCTTTCAAACCAGTTTGCAATGGTTCTGATACAGACTTACGTTGCATAACACCAGGAGCTGGCGCTTCTACTGGACGAGTTTTATCAGTGTGGATCTCTCCAAGACCGTCAACTGGACGACCAAGTGGGTCCACAACACGACCAATCAGACTCTCACCTACTGGGACTTCCATGATTTTCCCTGTACGGCGGATTGTATCGCCTTCACGGATATCTGTAAAGTCACCTAGGATGATAATACCGACGTCAGTTGACTCCAAGTTTTGAGCCATCCCATAAGAGCCGTTTTCAAAGATTAACAACTCTCCACTCATGGCATTTTCAAGGCCGTGAGCACGCGCGATACCGTCCCCGATATAGGTTACAACACCTGTTTCAGTCACATCAAAATTGGGTTTGAAATTTTCAATTTGTTGCTTAATTAAAGCGCTGATTTCTTGTGCGTTAATTGCCAAAAGAACACCACTTTCTATTTCAAATTTTCTTTAACAACTTTAAGTTGTTGTTTAATACTCACATCAATTGTCTTGTGATTGGCAAAAATGACAAAACCACCAATGAGACTTTCATCGATTTGTTCTTTTACACTCCGCACTTTCAGAGACATTTTTTTCTCAATCAAAGGGAGCAAGCGACTCTTCTGTTCATCAGTTAAAGGATGAGCTGACGTAATCGTCACTTCAAATCGATTTGTTTCTTTTTCAAGTCGGTTCAAGCAATCTACAAGCACATCATAAAAAAGATTTGCTCTGTGATTGTAGATAAGAACCTGGATCAAGTTTTGCAATAAAGGTGACACAGAGTCTTGGAAGAACGCAATTGTTTTTTCTTTATCAGACTCGTCTACGGCCACTTTTTTTAAAAAAGAAGGTAAACCTGTTTCTTCAGCAACTTGCTTGATTTGAGTCAAGTCTGAAAAGATACGGTCTTCTTCTCCTTTTTCAAGTACCAATTGGACAAAAGGCATGCTGTATTTTTCAATTACCTTTACTGTTTTCTTGTCCATTAAGCTTCTCCTAGCTGATCGATATACTGATCAATGAGTTCTTTATGGGCATGACCATCAAGGTTTTGTGAGATGATTTTACCAGCCAAGCTGATTGTCAAATCTGCTACCTCACCCTTAACGCTTTGTAAAGCTTCAGCTTTGTTTTGAGCAATTTCTTGGTTTGCTTTTTCTTTTAAGCGTCCTGCTTCTAGTTTAGCATCAGCTAAAATACTAGCCTTACTTTTCTCAGCTGTTTCTTTCGCATTCTCAATGATTGTCTTAGCTTCTTTACGGCTACCAGCTAATTCATCTTCGCGTTTTTGAGCTAACACTTCTGCTTTTTCACGGGCTTCTTCAGCTCTGTCGATATCTGAAGCAATTTTTTCAGCTCTTTCTTCGAAAATGCCTGTAATATTAGACCATGCAAATTTTTTAATCAAGACTAGCAAAAGGATAAAAGAGCCAGCGATTAAAATAAAATTACCAATTAATTCACCTACTGTTACGTGCATCAGTTACTCCTTTCTACTCTTCATCATTAATTTTATTTCCTAGGTACATAGAGGATAATAGTGTAAAGACATAGGCTTGTACACAAGAAATGAACACGGAAAATGCAGTCCAAACTAAGTTTGCCCCAAAAGCTACTGGATACCAAAAAATAGCCTGATGTGAAAGTAAGATAAGCAAGCTTGTCATTACCTCACCTGCAAAGATATTCCCAAAAATCCGCAAAGCAAGAGAAAGGAAATTCGTGACTTCTTCAAGTAGATTCATCGGTGTCATAAATGCAGGAGTTACATAACCTTTTAGGTATTGTTTAATCCCACGACGACGAATCCCCTCAATGTGCGCCATCACAATAATACAGAAAGACAAGACAAGGTCAAATGAAAGATTTGCAGTTGGCGATGTCCAAAGGTTTGTCCCATCTGTTGTTTGAAGTTTAGCCATCAAACCAAGATTATTGGCGATGACCATAAAAAGAAATAAACATAAGTAAAAGAGTGAGTAATCTTTTATGTAGTGGGAACCAAGGTTAGGTTCTGTAAATCCAATTACAAAATCATAGAGAAACTCTAATACATTTTGTTTACCATTGGGTTTCAATGTCATATTACGACTTGCCCAATAGATAAATGCAAAAATCAGAAACACAGACAGCAAAGTCAAAGCTGTCAAAGTTAAATCAAAGGTAACAGGACCAATATTGATGGTTGGATTGATACTTTCTTCCATCTAACATTCTCCCTTCTCCAATTTATATTTCGTTATTTAATAATAAATGAGAAGACAAGAGTTACAAAGAAAGTTCCTTCAATAAAGGCAACCCCTAAAAACATCAAGCTACGAAACTCAGCGATAATATCTGGTTGGCGAGCTACTGATTTCAACAAACCATTCATCAACAAACCTTCACCAAGGGATACACCCATACAGGCAAGACATAGACCAAAAAATGTTAAATTCATGACGAATTCTCCTTTTAATTAAAATTTACTTACTTAGTTTAGTCCTAAAAATTGGATTTGTCAACTTTTTACTAACATTGAAAGCGTTTAATGAAAATTATTTACAATTTTACTATTTTTGAGTCTATTAATAGAAAACTTTGTAAAAAACTTGTAATAAATCCGACCATTATCTAGACCTTTCTGAAAAATATTGAAAAAATCCGAGATGTAATCTCGGATGGAAATTAATATATTTTCTTTAACCTAATGTTCTTTTAGTAAGTAGGATTAAAGGGAAAGCAACTAGAAAGCTTTCGTCTCCTACATGTTTATTAAGCACGAACTGTGACGCTGGTTCCATCTTCCTTATAAAGATTGATGAGTCCTTCTTTCAATGCACGAACCATGTCTCCTGCTTGAACGGGTTGAGGCACCTTAATAGTCAAGAGTTCCATTGGATTTGGAGCGCGGTCGATTTTATTGCCTTTGGCATCATGCAAATCTTCGATATACGTTTCAAAATGACGGAAACCTGGGCCGTAAAACTCAACTTGGTCTCCTTCGTTAATAACGTTCCGTTGACGAATAGTTGCTGTTTGTGTCGAATCATCATAAGAAACCACTTCAGCAACAAACTTGTACTCAGGAATTTTACGGCGAGCACCAAACAACTGCTCATTTTCAGATGGTGTACCGTAGTAGAAACCTGTTGCCAATTCACGTTGAGCAACCTTCCACATTTCGTCCACCAAATCTTGTTTAATAGCTTCAAACTTTTCAGGACTTTCAAGATATGCATCCACAGCCGCCTTGTAGCAGTTGGTTACTGTTGATACGTAGTGAATAGACTTCATACGCCCTTCAATCTTAAGACTGTCCACTCCATTTTCAATCATATCTGGAATATGGTCAATCATAGACATATCAACGGCTGACATTGAAAATTCTTCAGGAATTTCACCTTTCAAGCTCTTGCGTTCTTGACCAAATGGCATATCGTAAAGGTCGTATTTCCAACGACAAGACTGAGAGCAACCACCACGGTTGGCATCACGCATACTCATGTGGTTTGAAAGAGTACAACGACCAGAGTAAGAAATACACATGGCTCCGTGGACAAAGGCTTCAATCTCAACATCTGTACGTTTGCGGATTTCAGCTAATTCTTCCATCGAAACCTCACGCGCCAAAACGACACGAGTCAAGCCCAATCCTTTCCAGAACTCAAGCGTTTCATAGTTAGTGGCACTGGCTTGGGTAGAGAGGTGGATTTCAAGACCAGGCGCTTCTGTCGCTGCAATCATAATCAAGGCAGGATCAGACACGATAACTGCCGCGATTCCGATATCACGCAGTTTACGGAACCACTCACCGGCACCAGCTTCATTTCCTTCGTGCATAACCATGTTGGCAGCTACATAGACCTTGGCACCGTACTTAGCCGCAAACTGAACACCTTCTTCCATCTGTTCAAAGGTAAAGTTTCCAGCACGGCTACGAAGACCATAGGCCTGACCACCGATAAAGACAGCATCTGCTCCATACTGAACAGCTACCTTTAGCTTCTCTAAAGTCCCTGCAGGTGATAAAACCTCAGGACGTTTTAATGTTTTTGTCATGTTTTCTCCTATTTGCAATATAAAAGTTTGACGTTTTTCCTTCTCATTTTATAGTAAATAAGCCATAAAATCAAGCCTGGACAGATTGTTTTGACAATTCTAATCTTTCAGCAGTTGAAACAAGTAGTAAAAAGAGCCGATAAAGTAAAAACCAGTATCCAAAGATACTGGCTAACTAAACTACATGGAATAATCTAGTCCTTAAACGACTATTCCCACTCAACTGTTGCAGGTGGTTTACTTGTAATATCGTAGACGATACGGTTCACATGATCCACTTCGTTTACGATACGTACTGAGATTTTTTGAAGGACTTCCCAAGGAATTTTGGCAAAGTCAGCAGTCATACCATCTATAGAGGTAATAGCACGGATTGCAATCGTATAGTCGTAAGTACGACCGTCACCCATAACACCAACTGAACGAACGCCTGTGTTAACAGTGAAGTATTGCCAGATATCGCGGTCAAGACCAGCTTTAGCAATTTCCTCACGAAGGATAGCATCTGATTCACGAACGGTTTCTAGTTTTTCTTCAGTGATTTCACCCATGACACGAATCGCAAGACCTGGGCCTGGGAATGGTTGGCGCCATACGATATGGTCTGGCATGCCAAGTTCTGTACCGAGAGCACGAACCTCATCTTTATAAAGAGTGTTGAGAGGTTCAATCAATTCAAACTGCATGTCTTCTGGAAGACCACCAACGTTGTGGTGTGACTTGATCGTCTGAGCTGTATCCGTACCAGACTCGATCACGTCTGTATAAAGAGTTCCTTGAGCAAGGAATTTCACATCTTTGAGTTTGCTTGCTTCGTCATCAAAGACATAGACAAACTCATTACCAATGATTTTACGTTTTTGTTCAGGGTCAGAAACACCAGCAAGTTTGTCAAGGAAGCGTTTTGCAGCGTCTGCTTTGACGATATTCAAACCAAACTTACCACCAAGCATGTCCATAACTTGATCTGCTTCTCCTTTACGAAGAAGACCGTGGTCTACGAAGATACAGATCAATTGATCGCCAATTGCTTTTTGAAGAAGAACACCAACAACTGAAGAGTCAACTCCACCTGATAGACCGAGAAGAACACGTTTATCACCGACTGTTTCACGGATTTTTTGAATCTGCATATCGATGAAATTATCCATTGACCAGTCGCCTTTAGCCTTACAGATGTTAAGGGCAAAGTTACGAAGGATATCATTTCCGTATACAGAATGGCGAACTTCTGGGTGGAATTGGATACCGTAAATGTGTTTGTCTGGATTTTCAATGGCCGCATAAGGGCAGTCAGCTGATGTTCCAGCACGAACAAAGTCAGCAGGAATCTCAGTAACTGCATCACCATGGCTCATCAAAACAGTCTGTTCATCCGGTGTTGATTCAAAAAGAGCTGATGGTGTGTGAGTTAGGGTTGATTGACCATATTCACGATTTCCAGCGTCACCTGCAGGAACAACTTTTCCTCCAAGTTTATGGGTCAATAACTGCATACCGTAACAGATTCCCAAAATAGGAATTCCCAGTTCGAAGATTTCTGGGTCAATATCGAATGAACCATCTTCGTATACAGAGTTTGGTCCACCTGAAAGGATAATTCCTACAGGATTGATTTCACGAACTTCAGCAGCTGAAATTTTATGGCTTTTTAGTTCTGAAAACACACCAATCTCACGGATACGGCGTGAAATCAGCTGATTGTATTGGCTACCATAGTCCAATACGATAATTTTTTCTACATCTTGCAAATCAGTTGAAATGTTGCTCATCTTTTTCCTTTCTCAAAAGAAATATCTTTTTCAAATATTCTATCACAAATAAGGGCGAATTACCAACTAAACAAGGCGAAGTTTGACTTTTTCTCGTTTATTGGGGTACAATAGAGAAAAGATAGAAATGAAGTGAAAACATGCTACCAGCTTATATGAAAATCCATGATCAGATAAAAAAGGATATTGACGAGCACCGTTGGTCCATTGGTGAGAGGCTGCCGAGTGAAAGAGATTTGGCTGAACAATTTGAGGTCAGTCGTATGACCCTCCGCCAAGCCGTATCTCTATTAGTCGAAGAAGGCGTTTTAGAGCGCCGTGTTGGAAGTGGCACCTTTGTTTCCAGTACTCGAGTACAAGAAAAGATGCGAGGGACAACCAGTTTTACTGAAATTGTTAAGTCCCAAGGTAAAGTACCCTCTAGCCAACTCATTTCCTACAGAAAAACTATTCCTAATGAGCAAGAAGTTGCCAAATTAGGAATTTCTCCAACCGAAAACATTATCCGAATGGAACGTGTCCGCTATGCCGACAAAGTTCCCCTGGTTTATGAAGTTGCTTCTATTCCTGAAAAATTTATTAAGAACTTTAAAAAAGAAGAAATCACCAGTCATTTCTTCCAAACCCTACAAAAATATGGCTACCGTATTGGCAAATCACAGCAGACCATCTATGCTCGCCTCGCTAAGGAAAAAATTGCCCACTATTTGGAAGTTGAAAAAGGCCATGCTATTCTTGGTTTGACTCAGGTTTCCTACCTAGAAGATGGAACAGCTTTTGAATACGTAAAAAGTCAATATGTAGGCGAACGTTTTGAATTTTATCTTGAAAACAATTAGATTACTAGGAAAAAACTCTCTGTCATCACGGACAAAGAGTCTTTTTATTTTTCCAAGAGTAAATCTTTCAAAGAAATCAGAGTTACAGCAAACAATATCATTGCCATACCAAGAAAATCAATGGGATAAAATTGTTCATTCATGATTAGAAAGGCAAAGAAAACCGCCGAAATTGGCTCGATCGAAGCCAACAAGCTTGACTTAACTGGTCCAATCAAACTGGCTCCCTTTAAGAAGGCTGTATAAGCAAAGACAGTCCCGATAAGGATAATGCCCGCAAACGCAAGGAGAAAATCAAGACTAGTCGGGATATCAGCCTGTAGAACTCCTGTAAAAGGAAGGGCGACCAAACCTGCTATGACCATTCCCACACCAATGACCAAGCTGCTCCCCCACTTCTTAATCAAGGCTATTGGCAAAATAATATAAAGGGCGTAAGTCAGAGCAGAAAAGAGCCCCCAGAACAAGCCTGTAGGTGTTATGGATAACTGGTCCAACTGCCCATGTGTTGCAATAAGAAAGGTCCCTCCGATAGCTAATATGATAGAAACTATCTCTCCCAGTGTCGGCGCCACCTTATCCTTGATACAGCTATAAATTAAAATTCCGACAGGACAAACATACTGAAGCACCGTCGCTGTTCCTGCATTGGTCTCCTGAATAGCAGACAGATAAGCAAATTGGTTGAGAAAAAGACCAATTAGAGCAAAAATGAGAAGAGATAGCAAACTCTTCTTATCCGTTAAAAAGGCCAGCATTTTATCCTTTGCAGTGGCATAAGCCAAGAGCATGAGAATTCCACCAGCGATTAAAAGACGCAAGTTGGTCAAAACCAAAGCCGAAATTCCGTGTGCCATCAGGTACTGGCCACTCGTTCCTGACAAGCCCCAAGCAATACCAGCAACAACTGTTAATAGAGTCCCTTTTAAACTATTTGACATGTCTCTCCTTACTCTTCTTTACGAATCAAGTCCATCACTTGATTGCGGTCTAAAATCCATTGAGCCCTCTCATCCTTTTCATAGGTACGATTCGATAGAAAAATAGCCGCTTCTTGCTTCTGACGATTCCACATGATAAAGGTACCTGTATAGCCCGTATGGTCTAGCCAATCTCCTTCCAAATTCCATGCTAAAGAACGCTCCTTATCATCCAAAGGAGAAAAATTTTGACTCAAATCTCTTGCAAAATCATCTGCTAAATAATGTTCTACAAAGATTTGTAAATCCTTTACAGTCGAAAACAAACCAGCACTACCAGCATGTCTGCCCAAGAGACGAGCTTTAGGATCATGCACTATGCCTGCCTCTACACCTCTGACTGTTGGAACAGCAAGCTCAACAGGGCCAAACTTGGTTTCCTTCATTCCCCAAGGATTCCAAACTTGTTCTTGTAAAATCACATCCAGGTCTTGATTAAAGATTCTTTCCAAAATAAAACCTAAAAGCAAAAAATGGACATCCGAATAAAGAAAGGCTGGCTGACTTCGTCTCTTGAGATGAAACATGGCTTCCTTTAATTCTGAGGCAGTTAAAAGATCACGATTGGGAATAAACGGATCAAGATCTGTAGCATGAGTTAAGAGCTGACGAATAGTGATGTCTGGATAATCACTCTCAGCTAAAAAATCTATTACAGGTCTGTCAATATCTAATTTGCCTTTTTCCCACAAGAAGATACAAACTGTGCCAACCCCAACAACCTTGCTGACACTGGCTAGGTCATAAACGAGTCCTGCCTCAGTCTGCAAGCCATACTCTGGGTCACTCTGGCCAATATAGAACTCCGTCCATTGATTGCCCTTAAAATACGCAAAAGAGGCTCCGGGATAAATCCCTGCCTCGATTTGTTCTTCTATTTTTTTAATAATCTTGGTCCACTTCATACTTCTTCAAACCACAATTCAACATTATTTCTATCTTTTCCAAGGAAGAATTTTTCAGACTTAGGAATAAAATATTCGGTAGATTCAAACTTCTGGCGAAGACTTGCTATATCTAGTTCATTGACCAAGAACTTGAGCATAGATAAATCCCAAGTAACTGTATTTTCTACCATCAAATCCCGCCCCTGAGCTGGGATAAAATCAAGTGAAGTCCCAACTTCAGATACTTCCAAGAAACTTTCAATATCAGTTGGGAGATGTAATTCCATAGAAATCTCAAATTTACTTAAAGAAATTGATTCCAAATCTGTTTGAAATTCAGGGTTTTCTTCTACTTCTACTAGACTTGCTCTATCATCTTCCGCATGAATCAAAACCAAATCATCTTCTGGAGAGTAAATTTCAAAAGCGTAGCCGTTTTGCCCCTTATATAATCGATGAATCGAATCTGTTTTAGCTAATAAGGCTTCAATTTCCAAGGGATTTTCCACCTTGACAAGTAATCTAGCCAGCTTCTTTCTTCCTTCCACTTTACGAGAACGCATACTTGGAGCTTCTTCTAAAACAAGTTTTTCAAGGCCTGTTTGATCACCTAGTGATAGAAAGGCTGACTCTTCTAACAAGACTTTCATACCGAGGGTTTCCATATAAAAGGTTTCATTTAAATTTCTATTATTAACTTTTAAAGTAGGAATAATCCGTACAATTTGATTTACATTCATAAATTCCTCCGTCACTTTTTATTTTATAGGATTTTAGAATTTTTTACAAGATATTATACTCAAATTTAACAATTTTAACCTCATTAAACATCTTTTTGAGGAACATGAGTTAAAACTCGACGTTTAGGAGAAATTGAAGTAAATATATCCATAATAAAACACAGAATAGACGTTTTCCAATAAATATATCTACTATACACACCCCTATGCCCTATGGAAAAAGTAAACTAATGTAAATCACAAGAGGTCCATTCGGAGATGGTTACCTAAAGAAGCTAGAAAATGACTCCTAAAATAGATCCCTTTATCGAGAATTAAATTCATAACTATCCTAAAAAATCTTAAACTACAAGAGAATTTCTTCTTATTGACTACTTGAACTTGAAGGTCTCCTTAAATATTAACCGCTATAGCTTTGAATATAAAAACAAGAGATGTCTTCTTACCTTGGGTCTAATAAATCTATAATGCTATTCACAAGAACGATTAATTTATATATATACTTATATGTAAACTACTCATAAAACAAGACACAGAAAAACACCCCAAGAGTTAGAATTTGGACTAACTTTTGGGGTTCAATTCATTAGTATAACTAATTATTTTTACAAGTGAGAATTAGTTGTTTTCAACTTTTTCATCGTATTTTGGTCTGATTGTTGTACCTGAATTAATAATGGTACGTTTTTGGACTAGAGGAAGATCGGTACGATTGTAAACAGTACGCCATGGTTCCCAAGCAAGACCTGTTTTTTCCTGAATCTTCACGCGTAGGTTACGTACATTTCCTTTAAATTGAAGCTCCGTTTGGAAGCCAGCAGTTCTGTTCTGACCGTTATGCTCCCACTGACGTGAACGAATACTTTCAATACCATCCTTATCGTAAGTCACTTCATCCCAGTAAACATAGTAACGAGCAATATAAGCTCCCTTATGTTGTAAATTGAGGTAACCATTTTTGTATGAAGTCACTTTTGTTTCAATGTAGTCTGTATTACTTTGAATTGTAGCTACTTGATTATCTTTCAAAAATGCAGTTTTGTAAGAAATTGGAACAGCAGGGTTTTGTGTACTAAAAGTAGCTCCTTCTTGAATCAATTTCTTCAAGTCTTCTACCGTACCTGTTACAACGCGTGCAGCACCATCAGCATTGCCACCTACAATTGAAACTGTTACTGTTGTATTTTTCAAGACACGCGCCCATTCAGATTCAGCTTTAATAGGTACTCCCTTGATTACAGCATTGATTGCTGCTTTCAATTCTGTACTCTTGCTTGTTGTTTCAAACTTAACATACATTTGACGTCCGTATGACACGCTTGATACATACACAGGAGGAGTATTTTCGTCAATTCCACGTTCTTTCAATTGATCAACTGTTACTCCTGGAGCAAATACATCTGATGGATTTTTTGGAGCATCAAAGTTTGCAGTATAGTAAATTTGTTTAAAATCAACTACCTCAATTTGTTTTTCACCTTTGTTAACAGCTTCAAAGTCAATTTTTAAATTAACCCCAACTTTTTCAAAGTCACTTCCAAATTTCGCTTTCAATTGATTCATGCTGTAAGCAGACGTTGATTCGTACTGCATACGTGCTGGAGCAGGATTTTTCGCAGCATATTTTTCATGCCAACGATTTAACAGAGTATTCACACCTTCTTGCATACCACTTGCAGTTGGATTAGCATCTACATAGCTATCTCCGCCTACCATTCCTGGTAAATCAACACTGATTCTACCTTTGCTACGATCTAAACTAATTTGTTGTGGTTTATTTTCTAGAAGGTCTTGATTGGCTTTAAACAAAGCACCTAGGTAAATATCTCCATTGCTATTAATAGCAACATCAGCATGACTACTAGAAAGGTTCTTCTTCACTTTTTCTACAACTACAAATTCACTGCCTTGTTGTTTTGTACTTGTATTCATGTAATTTTCAATTGCCTCGCCTCGTCTAGTTAAAATATTTGTTTTATCATAATTCAAACCAAACAAATATTTATTTAGTTCTGCAGTAAAATCTGTTTTAACTTTGTTTTCTGTTTTCTTACTTTCTACTACTTTTTCTTCTTTTACAGAACGATATACTTCAACTTCTGCTAAACTAAGAGGAGTTTTAGATTTATTTAATTCAATTTTGACATATCGTGCATTATCTCCTGAGAATTGAACATCAACTGTTGGTTGGCTATTTAAACTATCAACATGTTTACGAGCTACTTCATTCCCATCTTTATCCAATAAAATAACATCGAAATTAGATAAACGATTCGCTACATCACCATCTCCACGATTGTAAATACGAACAGTTCCTACTGCTTCTTCTTTCTCTAAATCAACTTTCCACCAAGAATGATCTTGAAAATCTGTATGGGTAACGGAACGGTGGTTCCATGCGTTATCTCGATTTCCATCAACCGCTCTAGAAGCTTCTCCTCCATAGGCAATTGAACTTTGACTTGCAGGTTTATGAGAAGCAATATTTTCACCTAGAGAACGATATACTTCAACTTCTGCTAAACTAAGTGCAGTTTTAGATTTATTTAATTCAATTTTTACATATCGTGCATTAACTCCAGTGAATTGAACATCAACTGTTGGTTGATCATTTAAACTATCAACATGTTGACGAGCAACTTCATTTCCATCTTTATCTAACAAAATAACATCAAAATTAGATAAACGATCCCCTACATTACTGTCTCCACGATTGTAAATACGAACAGTTCCCACACCTTCTTCTTTTGCTAGATCAACTTTCCACCAAGAATGATCTTGAAAATCTGTATGAGTAACTGAGCGATGGCCGTAGTCATTATCTCGATTGCCGTCAACCGCTCTAGAAGCATCTGCACCATAAGCAGTCGAACTCTGACTTGCAGACTTATGTGCAGCAATATTTTCACCAGCAACTGCAGCAACGCTTGGCTCTGTTGCTTTTACTACATTTGTTTGAAATACAAGGCCAGAAGCTAGCAAAAATGTTGCAATGGCAACACCACATACTCCAACACTACGTTTACGAATAGAAAAACGAAATCCTTTATCTTGTTTATTTTGAGACATACAAAACTCCTTTTAGATTAATCAAACTACATTTCTTGAACGCGCTTTCTTAAAACAATAAAAGTATAACATAAAAATAATATATGCGCAATCGTTTTCTTAAAAAATATTATTTTTTTATTAATCTAGCTTGAATAATTGACAACATATTAATAATTTCACAATTAAATACCAGGCGGTCTATACCAATAAAGACAAGAAAACGAACAGGATTGAGTCCCTATCAGTTGGGAATCAGCACTGTTCGTTTTTGTATATATAATCAAATTCAACTCTTAAATCTATAGCTTAAGAAATTTCTTAATGAAAAGCTTTTCATTGTTTTTTATCATTTCTTAGATTCAAGTTCTGTATAAGCTTCCTGAAGATAAGCATCAAAAACTTCTTCATCTGAAATGGTATCGGATATAAAGCTACCGTTACTTGTTCGTTCTGATAGGTTCAAGTCTTTTAATCGGCTTTCATAGGTCCTTCCTTTATTGGATTGGATAACCAGAGTTTGGTCATTCCTGTCCGCCTCTGTACTGAAGAGATCACCAACAAATCCTTGCTCTGCAACTGCACCAGCCAAAAAGACACGGTGCGGTTTGTTTTTTAACTCACGCAAGACTTGTAGTCCTCGTTTGGCACGGCTGGTTACTGGAATTTCCTCGATGGAAACACGTTTCAAACTTCCACGCTGGGTCAAGAGATAGAATGATGAAGTGTTACAGATAAAGGCAGATTGGAGGACATCATCTGCTTTCAAATTCATAGCCTTGACACCTGCAGCCTTAGCACCGACAACTGGAACCTCTTCGATATTGAAACGAAGGGCATAACCATTTTGGCTAATCAAAAGAACATCATCTAGTTTAATCGGAGCCACTGCTACAATCTGGTCTGTATCGTCTTTGAGCTTAGCATACTTGACAGACTTAGACTTGTAGGTTCGCCATGGAGAGAATTCTTTGCGTTCTACACGCTTGATTTGACCGAAACGAGTCGCCGCAAAGTAGGTTGTCGCATCATCAAACTGATCCACGACTTCCACATAAAGGATTTCTTCGTTAGTTTCAAAGTTTGTAACGGTCTGACTCAGATGCTCACCGATATCCTTCCAACGAATATCAGCCAATTCATGAATTGGTCGATAAATGACATTTCCAAGAGTTGTGAACATCAAAAGATGCTGTGTTGTCTTGACAGCTTGTACAAAGATCAAACGGTCATCATCACGTTTACCAATTTCCTCTAGCGTTGAAGCTGCAAAAGAACGCGGGCTGGTACGCTTGATGTAACCTGCCTTGGTCACGCTGACATAGGTATCTTCCTCAGCAATCAGACTAGCTGTATCAATCTCGATTGCTTTCGCAGTGTCTTCTAAAGTACTCAAACGTGGAGTCGCAAATTTCTTCTTGACCTCACGAAGCTCTTTCTTCATGAGATTGTACATAGTCCGTTCATCACCGATAATAGCCGCAAGCATGGCAATCTTTTCACGAAGTTCTGCTTCTTCTTCCTGCAAGACAACC
The DNA here is from genome assembly GCF_013277115.1 of Streptococcus sp. 714. Classification (GTDB taxonomy): domain Bacteria; phylum Bacillota; class Bacilli; order Lactobacillales; family Streptococcaceae; genus Streptococcus. Next base: position 5,859 of record NZ_VMMH01000015.1, on the reverse strand, counting down.
ACATCGGTATTGGTCAAACGGTACAGTTGCAAGGTAACGATAGCCTCAGCCTGCTCTTCTGTAAAATCATAGCTAATCTTAAGATTTTCCTTAGCGTCAGCCTTGTTCTCAGAAGCACGGATAAGAGCAATGACTTCATCCAAAATAGAGATAACACGAATCAAACCTTCCACGATATGGAGACGTTTTTCGGCCTTTTCCTTGTCAAAGCGGGAACGTGCCAAAATCACTTCACGACGGTGAGCGATGTAGCTAGACAGGATTGGAACAATCCCAACCTGACGAGGTGTGAAATTGTCAATCGCCACCATGTTAAAGTTGTAGTTGATTTGCAGGTCTGTGTATTTGAAAAGATAATTAAGAACAAGCTCCGTATTGGCATCTTTTTTTAGCTCAATAGCAATACGAAGACCATCACGATCAGACTCATCACGAACCTCAGCAATCCCAGCTACCTTGTTATTGACACGAACATCATCGATTTTCTTGACTAGATTGGCCTTGTTGATTTCATAAGGAATCTCAGTGATAACGATTTGTTCCTTACCACCTTTTAGCTTTTCAATCTCAGTCTTGGAACGAACAACCACGCGCCCTTTCCCAGTTTCGTAGGCTTTCTTAATTTCATCACGCCCCTGAATAATCCCCCCTGTAGGGAAGTCTGGTCCAGGCAAGAATTCCATTAGTTTATCTACCTTGGCAGTTGGGTGGTCAATCATGTAAACTGTCGCATCGATAACTTCGGCCAAATTATGCGGTGGAATATCCGTGGCATAACCAGCCGAAATCCCAGTCGAACCATTGACTAAAAGATTTGGAAAGGCTGCCGGCAGAACAGTCGGTTCTTTCTCGGTATCGTCAAAGTTCCAAGCAAAAGGAACGGTCTTTTTATCGATATCCTGAAGAAGATAGCCTGCAATCTCAGACAAACGCGCCTCAGTATAACGCATAGCCGCAGGAGGATCTCCGTCCATGGAACCGTTATTACCGTGCATTTCAACTAGAATCTCACGATTTTTCCAGTCTTGAGACATACGAACCATGGCGTCATAGATAGAAGAATCCCCGTGTGGGTGGAAATTCCCCATAATGTTACCGACAGACTTGGCCGACTTGCGGTAGCTCTTATCAAAGGTATTGCCATCCTTATTCATCGAATAAAGGATACGGCGCTGAACCGGTTTCAAGCCATCACGAATATCTGGCAAAGCCCGGTCTTGAATAATGTACTTGGAGTAGCGACCAAAGCGCTCTCCCATGATGTCCTCAAGGGACATGTTTTGAATGTTAGACATAGGATACTAAGCCCGTAAAATGCAAAGTGAAAATAGGAAATTCTTAAAGCGAGCGATGCTCGTAAGAGAATTTATCTTTTTCACACAGCATTTAGGGGGTGTTCAACTCCTTTCAAAGAATGTAGAGTGTGTGTAATGATAAAAGGATGTAGAAAGGATTAGTCCCGTGTTCAGTTACTATAAGTAACCAAACTATCCTTTCTGTAATTTAATATGTTGCTTCAGTGAGTAATAAGGAATTTTCACATAGCATTTAGGGCGTGTTCAACTCCTTTCGAAGAATGGAGAGTAAATATTATGGAAAAAGAAAAAATATAGAGTAAGTGAGTTTCATCCAATTCCTATATCATCATTTCCACTTGAAATGTCTACTCCACAAATCCTCGTTTATACTTGATATGACTGGCGATATTGCTATCTACATCTTTCCTATCCCAAAGTTGGAGTTCCCATGGGTAATAAAAATTACTTTTATTTTTAAAATAAATATGAAGACCGACATAGCCATCTTTATCACGTAAATACCAGTTTTTTAGTCCGTAATTCTCTTGCCAATCATCTAATTTCTCCATGACTTGAGCTATCTCTTTGGAACTTAAAATCATACGAGCACCAAAAATATCATTAAGAATGGAATTCACAGGATAACCCTCTTGACGCTCAGAAAAACGTGTAATTTTATCTAAAATAGACTCAGAAGTTTTGACACGATAAACATAGGCAATATCTTGGACATCCGCTTTCATCAGATAGTCATTAATTGACTCATGTAAATTCAGACGGTAGGCCAAAATCGCTTTAGTCGAAACTTTTGAAAAGGTATGCTTGAGATTGATTTTTTCCACCTTACCCGTTTCAAAATAATCTTTAGAATATTCTAGATGAATACGATTAATCTCTGTAATGAGGCGTTCCACTTTTTCAATCATGAGTCTTCTCCTCTCGCTTTTTCATTTTTCTAGTTATTCCCAAACTTCTTCACTCTTTCCTCAGCATACTGAATCATCTTCTCAGCCACTTCCTTATCATAGTCAAATCCCATTTTTTGAGCAAGGTACTGAGCCTCTTGGTGGAAGAATTTCATCGTAGTAAATAAAGACTGGGTGAGCTTCTCTATACTTGAAAAATCAAGCAGATTTGAGAATTCCTTTTCTTTCTCAGCAGGTAAATAGTTAAAGAGGTACTTGTAGTTCTTGCTGACATCGACTCTTCCCCTATCACTTGCTGCCTGCCAGGCCAATACTTTTAACAATTCTTGTTGACAAATACCGTAGAGATGGTCAGTCGAATAGATGACTTGCTTACGACGAATTCCTTTGACCACATAGGCTGACACCCACCAAAATTCATTACAAGATTTTTCAAAATCCGTCTCACTAGCTGAGCTTATCCAGAAACGCAGAGGACTGGGAGAATAAGACTCAAACAAACCCTTCTCATCTACTAAAACTGTGAATCCTGCCTCACTATCCACCCACTCTTGAATGTGGTCTTTGGGGCAGAGCGTCAAATCAATCCGATTGCCATCTTCAAAAAGCATGAGATATAGGCGACGGTGACCAAGGGTGACCTCTTGCTCAATAATGCGTTTGCCAAACCGGTCCAACCAAGAAAGGTCTCTCGTCAGATTATCTAAATCGTCCACAATATAGACCACGTCATAGTCTTGAAATTCATCTTTTAGGGCCTTTGGGTTTGTCCGTGAACCAGACATGGCGATAGCTTCTACTTGTATAGTTTTGGCAGTTTGTAAAATCAGATTTAGCATTTCTGCTTCAGTTCTCATGTTGATACCCATTCGTTAAAAATAGACTTAAAACACTGTCGCTTCTTCCAGCGTAAACTTGACATTATCTTCAATCCACTTACGACGTGGTTCGACCTTATCTCCCATGAGAACATTGACGCGGCGTTCGGCGCGTGCTAGGTCTTCAATGGTGACACGGATGAGGGTACGGGTTTCAGGATTCATAGTTGTTTCCCAGAGCTGATCCGCATTCATCTCACCAAGACCTTTGTAGCGTTGGAGAGTAGCGCCTTTACCGAACTGTTTACGGAGTTCTTCTAGCTCACCGTCCGTCCAAGCATAGGCCACTTCTTCTTTCTTGCCTTTTCCTTTTGACATCTTGTAAAGAGGCGGAAGGGCGATATAGACATGTCCTGCCTCGACAAGAGGACGCATATAACGGTAAAAGAAGGTTAAGAGAAGTGTTTGAATGTGGGCACCGTCGGTATCCGCATCGGTCATGATAATGATCTTGTCATAGTTGGCATCTTCAATAGAGAAGTCTGCTCCCACACCCGCACCGATGGTATAAATCATAGTGTTGATTTCCTCATTTTTGAGAATATCCACCATCTTGGCCTTAACTGTATTGATAACCTTACCACGAAGGGGCAAGATTGCCTGGAACTTGCGGTCACGGCCTTGTTTGGCAGAACCACCGGCAGAGTCCCCCTCGACCAAATAGAGCTCATTCTTAGCAGGGTTTTTAGACTGGGCTGGCGTTAATTTCCCAGAAAGCAAGCCCTTGTCTTTTTTGTTTTTCTTGCCATTTCGGCTCTCATCGCGCGCCTTACGTGCTGCTTCACGAGCATCACGAGCCTTGATGGCCTTGCGGATGAGGTTAGAAGCTAATTCCCCATTTTCCATAAGGAAAAAGGTCAACTTATCAGCCACAATTCCATCCACAACAGAACGAGCCAGTGGGCTTCCTAGTTTGTCCTTGGTCTGACCTTCAAACTGCAAATGTTCTTCAGGAACGAGGATAGAAAGAACGGCTGCTAGTCCTTCACGATAGTCGGAACCTTCAAGGTTTTTATCTTTTTCCTTGAGGAGACCTGTCTTACGCGCATAGTCGTTCATAACCTTGGTAATAGCAGACTTGAGTCCTGTCTCGTGCGTTCCACCGTCCTTGGTGCGAACATTATTAACAAAGGACAGAATGTTATCTGAAAATCCATCATTGTACTGGAGGGCTACTTCCACTTGAAAGCCATTATCCTCACCTTCAAAGTATAGGACAGGCATCAAGGTTTCCTTGTCTTCGTTTAAATAAGAAACAAAGTCCTGTACCCCATTTTCATAGTGAAACTCAACAGACTCATCTGTTCGCTTGTCCGTCAAGGACAAGGTCACATTTTTCAAGAGAAAGGCTGATTCATTGAGACGTTCTGAAATGGTACTGTACTTGAAATCTGTCGTAGAAAAGATCGTCGCGTCAGGCATAAAAGTAACCTTTGTACCTGTCTTAGACTTGGGTGCTGTACCGATTTTCTTCAGAGTCGTGACAGGTTTTCCCCCATTTTCAAAACGTTGCTTGTAGATTGCACCATCACGGGTAATTTCTACTTCTAACCAGCTAGAAAGGGCATTAACAACGGAAGAACCCACCCCGTGAAGTCCACCTGATGTCTTGTATCCTCCTTGACCGAATTTCCCTCCTGCGTGTAGAATGGTAAAGATAACCTCAACTGTTGGGATTCCCATAGCGTGCATACCTGTCGGCATCCCACGTCCGTGGTCTTGAACCGTTAAACTGCCATCTTTATTGATTGTCACATCAATACGGTCACCAAATCCAGACAAGGCCTCATCGACCGCATTATCGACGATTTCCCAGACTAGGTGGTGGAGACCAGCACCATCAGTCGATCCGATATACATCCCTGGACGTTTACGGACCGCATCCAACCCTTCTAGCACCTGAATGGCATCATCATTATAATTGTTAATATTGATTTCCTTTTTTGACACAAGGAACCTCCTATTCGTTCATCTTTACTATTCTACAGGTTTTCCAAGGATTTTGCAAAATTTTTCTTTCTCCGATGTGACAATTTCAGAAGAGATTCTCTGCCTTTCTTCTTCATTTCATGATATAATAGGAGTATGATTACAATAGTTTTATTAATCCTAGCCTATTTGCTGGGTTCGATTCCGTCTGGTCTCTGGATTGGACAAGTATTCTTTCAAATCAATCTGCGCGAGCATGGTTCTGGTAACACTGGAACGACCAATACCTTTCGCATTTTAGGTAAGAAAGCTGGTATGGCAACCTTTGTAATTGACTTTTTCAAAGGAACCCTAGCAACGCTTCTTCCGATTATGTTTCATCTACAAGGCGTTTCGCCTCTCGTCTTTGGACTTTTGGCTGTTATTGGCCATACCTTCCCTATCTTTGCAGGATTTAAGGGAGGCAAGGCTGTCGCAACCAGTGCTGGAGTGGTTTTCGGATTTGCGCCTGTCTTCTGTCTCTACCTAGCAGTTGTTTTCTTTGGAACCCTCTATCTTGGTAGTATGATTTCACTATCTAGTGTCACAGCATCTATCGCGGCTGTCATCGGAGTTCTACTCTTTCCACTTTTTGGTTTTATCCTGAGTCACTACGACCCTCTCTTCATCACTATTATCCTAGCTCTTGCTAGTTTGATCATCATTCGCCATAAGGACAATATCGCTCGTATCAAAAATAAAACTGAAAATTTGGTCCCTTGGGGATTAAACCTAACCCATCAACATCCTAAAAAATAAACGCCAGTTTGTGAACTGCACCCCAAAAGT
>NZ_VMMH01000014.1:0-48440 GCF_013277115.1 Streptococcus sp. 714 | reverse complement strand
CGATCCCGTTAACTCCCATTTTAGCGGGTGTAGTTTAGTGGTAAAACTACAGCCTTCCAAGCTGTTGTCGCGAGTTCGATTCTCGTCACCCGCTTTGAACTTTGTTCTTTGTACCAAGTTTTTAACTTGGGCGCGTAGCTCAGGTGGTTAGAGCGCACGCCTGATAAGCGTGAGGTCGGTGGTTCGAGTCCACTCGTGCCCATAGTGTTTAGTCCATTATTAGAGGATTGAAATATTATCTTTTCACTAAGAGGACACGGGTTTATTCCCGTATAAACTATTTTGGAGGATTACCCAAGTCCGGCTGAAGGGAACGGTCTTGAAAACCGTCAGGCGTGTAAAAGCGTGCGTGGGTTCGAATCCCACATCCTCCTTTTTTATTAACGCGGGATGGAGCAGCTCGGTAGCTCGTCGGGCTCATAACCCGAAGGTCGTAGGTTCAAATCCTGCTCCCGCAATAAGGCTCGGTAGCTCAGTTGGTAGAGCAATGGATTGAAGCTCCATGTGTCGGCGGTTCGATTCCGTCTCGCGCCATTTATATATTTTGGAAGGGTAGCGAAGAGGCTAAACGCGGCGGACTGTAAATCCGCTCCTTCGGGTTCGGGGGTTCGAATCCCTCCCCTTCCATTTTACGGGCATAGTTTAAAGGTAGAACTAAGGTCTCCAAAACCTTCAGTGTGGGTTCAATTCCTACTGCCCGTGTTAATAGAATTATGGCGGGTGTGGTGAAGTGGTTAACACACCAGATTGTGGCTCTGGCATGCGTGGGTTCGATCCCCATCACTCGCCTATTTTATATTATTGGGGTATAGCCAAGCGGTAAGGCAAGGGACTTTGACTCCCTCATGCGTTGGTTCGAATCCAGCTACCCCAGTTACTATTTGCCGGCGTGGCGGAATTGGCAGACGCGCTGGACTCAAAATCCAGTGTCCGCAAGGACGTGCCGGTTCGACCCCGGCCGCCGGTATAGTATAGCGTTAGGAACGTAGTTAATCTTCGTTCCTTTTTTATATTATTTTTGGTATAATAATAGTTATTCAAATTTGATTTAGATTAAGAAAGAGTAGGATAGTATGTCTCGTTCTATCGATTTATTAAAACATCGGTATCTGAAAAATATTAAAGAAAATCCAGAATTGTTTGTCGGGATTGAGCTGGAGTATCCTGTTGCAAATTTAGAAGGGAATACTACAGATATTGAAGTTATCAAACACTTATTCCGATATTTAGTTTCTGCTCTGGATTTCACTGTAGAAAAGGTAGATGATTTTGGCAATCCTATCCAGTTAGTGGATCCGATAAGTCAGGATGCGATTTTGTTTGAAGTTTCCTATACGACGATTGAGTTTGCATTTGGTAAGGCTGAAACGATTCAAGAGGTCGAGAATCGTTTTAATAATTATATGGATGTAATTCAGAGTAAATTAAGTGAATCCAATCATGCTATTGTTGGCTGTGGTATTCATCCCAACTGGGATAAAAATGAGAATTGTCCAGTTTCTTACCCACGCTATCAGATGTTGATGGACTATTTGAATTTGAGTAGAAATGTGACTAAATCAGACTTGCATCATTTCCCTGAATATGGTGCTTTTATCTGTGGGAGTCAGGTTCAGCTGGATATTTCAAAATCCAACTACTTACGGGTGATTAATACTTTTACTCAAATTGAAGCAGCTAAGGCTTATTTATTTGCGAACTCTGAATTTTCGGGTGCAGATTGGGATACGAAAATTTCAAGGGATATTTTCTGGGAAGAATCCATGCATGGTATCTATACAGAGAATGTGGGGGTTAATGCTAGACTCTTTGATGATGAGGAGGATTTTTTTGACTATCTAGCTCATTCTGCAATTTTTACTGCGGAACGTAATGGGCAGACCTATTATTTTTATCCGGTTCAGGCAAGGGATTATTTGGCTATGCCTGAAATCCAGGCATTTACTCTGAATGGGGATGAGGTTCTTATTTACCCTAAGGAGAAGGATTTTGAAACTCATCGTAGTTACCAATACCAAGACTTAACGACTCGAGGAACTGTTGAGTTTCGTAGTGTGTGTACTCAGCCTCTTGATAGGACTTTTGCTTCTGCAGCTTTTCACTTGGGATTGTTGGTTAATTTAGATAAGTTAGAAGCTTACTTAGAAACAGCACCTTTCTTTAAAGCATTTGGGAGAAATTACAAATTTTTAAGGCGACAATTTTCTAAGAAAAAGCTTACAGATCAGGAAGAAACAGCGATTATAGAGTTTTCAAAAGACTTACTCTTGCTAGCTGATGAAGGACTGAAGATGAGAAATAAACAAGAAATGATTTATTTAGAGCCTTTGAAAGAAGAATTGGGACTATAATTTCTCTTACAAAGGGAGAATTTTCTGAAAAATCATGATATAATGGAAGAGACTATAGATAAAGGATAGAGAGTAATGACATTAGTTTATCAATCAACACGTGATGCCAACAATACAGTAACTGCTAGCCAAGCAATTTTGCAAGGTTTGGCAACGGATGGTGGTTTGTTTACACCAGTCACTTATCCAAAGGTAGATTTGGACTTTGACAAATTGAAAGATGCTTCTTATCAGGAAGTTGCAAAGTTAGTTTTGTCAGCATTTTTAGATGATTTTACTACAGAGGAATTAGACTACTGTATCAACAATGCCTACGATAGCAAGTTTGATACTCCAGCTATCGCGCCTTTGGTGAAATTAGACGGGCAATATAACTTGGAACTGTTCCATGGTTCAACGATTGCCTTCAAGGATATGGCCTTGTCTATCTTGCCATACTTTATGACGACTGCTGCTAAGAAACATGGCTTGGAGAACAAGATTGTCATTTTGACAGCCACATCTGGTGATACTGGGAAAGCTGCTATGGCAGGCTTCGCAGATGTTCCAGGTACTGAAATTATCGTCTTTTATCCAAAAGATGGTGTCAGCAAGGTACAAGAGTTGCAAATGACCACTCAGACTGGCGACAATACTCATGTTATCGCCATTGACGGTAACTTTGACGATGCGCAAACCAACGTGAAGCATATGTTTAACGATGTGGCCCTTCGTGAAAAATTATCGGCCAACAAGTTGCAATTTTCATCAGCTAACTCTATGAACATTGGTCGTTTGGTACCACAAATTGTTTATTATGTTTATGCCTACGCTCAGTTGGTCAAAACTGGTGAGATTGTGGCTGGTGATAATGTCAACTTCACAGTACCAACAGGAAACTTTGGAAATATCTTGGCTGCCTTTTATGCTAAGCAAATTGGTTTGCCAGTTGGCAAATTAATCTGTGCTTCAAATGACAACAATGTTTTGACAGACTTCTTCAAGACACGTGTTTACGACAAGAAACGTGAGTTTAAAGTCACAACTAGTCCATCTATGGATATCTTGGTATCTTCAAACTTGGAGCGTTTGATTTTCCATCTTTTGGGGAATGATGCGGTTAAGACGGCTGAACTCATGAATGCCTTGAATACACAAGGACAATATGAACTGACTGATTTTGATGTAGAGATTCTGGAGCTCTTTGCAGCTGAATATGCGACTGAGGAAGAAACAGCGGCAGAAATCAAGCGTGTTTATGAGTCAGATTCTTATATTGAGGATCCACATACGGCGGTTGCCTCAGCAGTTTATAGAAAATACCAAACGGTTACTGATGATGCGACTAAGACAGTGATTGCTTCAACAGCTAGTCCATACAAGTTCCCAGTAGTTGCAGTAGAGGCTGTAACAGGAAAAGCAGGCTTAACTGACTTTGAAGCCTTGGCTCAATTAAATGACATTTCAGGAGTGGCAGTGCCACCAGCGGTTGATGGCCTTGAAACAGCTCCAGTTCGTCATAAAACAACAGTAGCAGCTACTGATATGCAAGCAGCGGTTGAAGCTTATCTAGGACTTTAAGACAGAGGGAGTAAACTCGGTTGGGAAACCAACTGAGTTTCTTTTCATCAGGAGGAGAGATTGTTTAAGAAAAATAAAGACATTCTTAATATTGCATTGCCAGCTATGGGTGAAAACTTTTTGCAAATGCTCATGGGAATGGTGGACAGTTATTTGGTTGCTCATTTAGGATTGATAGCTATTTCAGGTGTTTCAGTAGCTGGTAATATTATCACGATTTATCAGGCGATTTTCATTGCTCTAGGGGCAGCTATTTCTAGTGTTATTTCAAAAAGTTTGGGGCAGAAGGATCAGTCTAAGCTAGCCTATCATGTGACTGAGGCGTTGAAAATTACTTTACTATTAAGTTTCCTTTTAGGAGCTTTGTCCATCTTCGCTGGGCAAGAGATGATTGGACTCTTGGGAACGGAGAGAGATGTAGCTGAGAGTGGTGGACTGTATCTATCCTTGGTAGGCGGATCGATTGTTCTTTTGGGCTTGATGACGAGTTTGGGAGCCTTGATTCGTGCAACGCATAATCCACGTCTGACTCTTTATGTTAGTCTCTTGTCAAATGCCTTAAATATTCTCTTTTCCAGCCTAGCTATTTTTATCCTTGATATGGGGATAGCGGGTGTTGCTTGGGGGACTATTCTGTCTCGTGTGGTTGGTCTTGTGATTTTGTGGTCACAATTAAAACTGCCTTATGCGAAGCCAACTTTTGGACTGGATAAAGATTTACTGACTTTGGCAATACCAGCAGCTGGAGAGCGACTTATGATGCGGGCTGGAGATGTAGTGATCATTGCCTTGGTCGTTTCTTTTGGGACGGAGGCAGTGGCTGGAAATGCGGTCGGAGAAGTCTTGACCCAGTTTAACTACATGCCTGCCTTTGGCGTTGCTACTGCAACGGTTATGTTGGTAGCCCGAGCAGTTGGGGAGGATGATTGGAAAAGAGTAGCTGGTTTGAGTAAGCAAACCTTTTGGCTTTCTCTGCTTCTCATGTTGCCTTTGACCTTTAGTATCTATGCTTTAGGAATACCACTGACTCATCTCTATACGACTGATCCTCTAGCGGTTGAGGCTAGTGTTTTAGTGACACTTTTTTCACTACTTGGTACTCCCATGGCGACAGGGACAGTTATTTATACGGCAGTTTGGCAGGGTTTGGGGAATGCTCGGTTTCCCTTTTATGCGACAAGTATAGGAATGTGGTGTATTCGCATTGGGACAGCCTATCTGATGGGAATTGTTCTTGGTTGGGGCTTGCCTGGTATTTGGGCAGGAACTCTTTTGGATAATGGTTTTCGCTGGTTATTTCTACGCTACCGCTACCAGCGTTATATGAGCTTGAAAGGATAGGAAATGCAAAAAACAGCTTTTATATGGGATTTAGATGGGACTTTATTGGACTCTTACGAAGCGATTTTATCAGGGATTGAGGAGACTTTTGCTCAGTTTTCTATTCCTTATGATAAGGAGAAAGTTAGAGAGTTTATCCTTAAATTTTCTGTGCAGGATTTGCTTGTGCAGGTGGCAGAAGAGAGAAAACTGGATGTGGAAGTGCTAAATCAGGTGCGTGCCCAGAGTCTTGCTGAGAAGAATGCCCAGGTAGTTTTGATGCCAGGTGCGCGTGAGGTGTTGGCTTGGGCAGACCAAGTAGGGATTCGGAACTTTGTTTACACTCATAAGGGAGACAATGCTTTTACCATTCTAAGAGACTTGGGATTGGAATCCTATTTCACAGAGATTTTAACCAGTCAGAGTGGTTTTGCGCGGAAACCAAGTTCAGAAGCGGCTAACTATCTGTTAGACAAGTATCAGTTGGATTCTGACAAGACTTATTATATAGGGGACCGGACTCTGGATGTGGAATTCGCCCAGAATAGTGGGATTCAAAGTATCAACTTTTTAGAATCGTCTTATGAAGGGAATCACAGGATTCAGTCGCTAACAGATATTCCTCATATTTTTGAGAGCAAGTAACGAGAAGATTGTGTCAGATTTGTGACAGAGACCTAACAAACTATTTCAAGTAACCGAGTTTGTTACAAGGAATAGACAGTTCTGTTAAATAGGCCCGAGAGGGCTTTTTTTCTGCATTTTTTGTGTTATGATAGACAGGTACTCATTTGAAAGGAATTTGAAAGAATGAAGAAAAGAATAATATTAGCGTCAACAGTAGCCTTGTCATTTGCCCCAGTATTGGCAACTCAAGCAGAAGAAGTTCTTTGGACTGCACGTAGTGTTGAGCAAATCCAAAACGATTTGACTAAAACGGACAACAAAACAAGTTATACAGTACAGTATGGCGATACTTTAAGTACCATTGCAGAAGCCTTGGGTGTAGATGTCACAGTTCTTGCGAATTTGAATAAAATCACTAATATGGACTTGATTTTCCCAGAAACTGTTTTGACAACAACTGTCAATGAAGCAGAAGAAGTAACAGAAGTTGAAATTCAAACTCCTCAAGCAGATTCTAGTGAAGAAGTGACAACTGCGACAGCAGATTTGACAACTAATCAAGTAACCGTTGATGATCAAACTGTTCAGGTTGCAGACCTTTCTCAACCGATTGCAGAAGTTCCAAAAGCGGTAGAAGCTCCAAGCACAAAAGAAGTAGCATCAAATTCAGAAGTTACAGAGACAGTGACTGCTACAGAAGAAGTGGCACCATCTACAGACTCTACTACGCCAGAGGGACAAACAGCTGAAACAACTAGTCCAGTTGAAGAAGTAGCTCCTCAGGCTGCTTCAACAGTGGAACCAACTACAACTCCAGTAGAAGAAAAAGCAACCGAAACAACTGCAACAAGTTCAGAAGAAGCATCAATAAGTGAAGCTACACCAGTAGTTTCTACTTATCAACCAGAAGAGACCAAAACGACTTCAACAACTTACGCGGCTCCAGCTGCGCCTGATTATGCTGGACTTGCAGTAGCAAAATCTGAAAATGCAGGTCTTCAACCACAGACGGCTGCCTTTAAAGAAGAAATTGCCAACTTGTTTGGCATCACATCCTTTAGTGGTTACCGTCCAGGAGACAGTGGAGATCACGGAAAAGGTTTGGCTATCGACTTTATGGTACCAGAAGGCTCAGAACTAGGGGATAAGATTGCGGAATATGCTATTCAAAATATGGCCAGCCGTGGCATTAGTTACATCATCTGGAAACAACGTTTCTATGCTCCATTCGATAGCAAATATGGACCAGCTAATACTTGGAATCCAATGCCAGACCGTGGTAGCGTGACAGAAAATCACTATGACCACGTTCACGTTTCAATGAATGGATAAACCAGACTTAGTAATATCATTTTGACGAATGAGATCTAGCTTTCGTGATAGGAAGCGAGTCTCGTTCGTTTTTCTTTGTTAATTTGAGTGGGGAATGGAAAGTTAGCATTTTGTAATTATTGAAGCATAACTCTTGCAATCTATTTTACTTTGTATTATAATTGATTAGTCAATTATTGATAAGTCAATAGAAAGAGAGAAGAAATGATAGAGATTCAAGATTTACTGTATCAACTCCGCTTGTCTGAGCAAGCGAGCACGCAATTATTTGAAAAAAGGCTTGGGATTAGTTTGACACGGTATCAGATGTTACTGTTTTTGCTGGAGAATTCTCCTTGTAATCAAATGGCGGTTCAGGAGCGTTTGAAGATTGATCAGGCTGCTTTGACACGGCATTTCAAGATTTTGGAAAAGGAAGGTTTGGTGGAGCGTCATCGCAATCCTGAAAATCAGCGGGAAGTATTGGTAGAGGCTACGAAGTATGCTAAGGAGCAGTTAGTGGTGAATCCACCGCTTCAGCATATCAAGGTTAAGCAAGAGATGGAAAGTATCTTAACAGAGTCTGAAAGAACAGAACTCAGTCGTTTATTAAATAAATTGGTTTTGGGTATTGAAAATATAGAAATTTAAGGAGAAATAGATGTCAATTATTACAATCATTCTAGCAACGATTGTTGCTTTGGAGCATTTTTACATTTTTTATTTGGAAAGTATTGCAACGCAATCAGATGCAACCAGTCGTGTCTTTAACATGGAAAAGGAAGAACTGGCTCGTCCGTCAGTAAGTTCATTGTTTAAAAATCAAGGGATTTATAATGCTTTGCTAGGAGTCCTTCTCTTGTATGGAATTTATTTCTCACAGAATTTAGAAATTGTGACTATTTTTGTCTTGTTTGTGATTGGTGCTGCGGCTTATGGCTCTCTTACAGCAGATAAGAAAATTATTTTGAAGCAAGGTGGTCCGGCTATTTTGGCCTTGATTAGTATTTTACTCTTTAAATAAACTCATACTCTTCGAAAATATCTTCAAACCATGTCAGCGTCGCCTTGCCGTAGGTATGGTTACTGACTTCGTCAGTCTTATCTACAACCTCAAAGCAGTGCTTTGAGCAACCTGCGACTAGCTTCCTAGTTTGCTCTTTGATTTTCATTGAGTATCAGAGACCAATCCTAGCCTCGCTAGTCCTTTTCACTCCAGAATAAGGGAAATATGTTATACTTGTTTTTAAGAAAAGAGTTTCATGGAATTGGTTGTGAGGTTAGAAATGAAAGTATTAGTGACAGGTTTTGAGCCCTTTGGAGGGGAAAAGGTCAATCCAGCCTTGGAGGCTATTAAAGGTTTACCAGCTGAAATCCATGGTGCTGAGGTCCGTTGGCTAGAAGTGCCAACAGTCTTTCACAAATCGGCCCATGTATTGGAAGAAGAGATGAACTGTTATCAACCTGACTTTGTCCTTTGTATTGGTCAAGCAGGTGGACGAACTAGCTTGACACCGGAACGAGTGGCCATTAATCAAGACGATGCACGGATTTCTGATAATGAAGGCAATCAACCGATTGATCTTCCTATTCGTCCAGATGGTGCTCCGGCCTACTTTAGTAATCTACCGATTAAAGCAATGGTTCAAGCTATAAAAAAAGAGGGATTGCCGGCCTCTGTTTCCAATACGGCAGGAACTTTTGTCTGCAATCATTTGATGTATCAGGCCCTCTATTTGGTAGAAAAGAAATTTCCACATGTTAAGGCAGGTTTTATGCATATTCCTTATATGATGGAACAGGTGGTGAATAGACCGACTACCCCAGCTATGAGTTTAGTTGACATTAGGCGAGGGATAGAAGCGGCAATCGGCGCCATGATAGAACATGGAGATCAGGACCTCAAGTTAGTAGGCGGAGAAACTCATTGATAGAAAAAAGCTTGAGGAAAAACCTTCAAGCTTTTGGACGTTTTCGAGCTAGTACTGCTCGGTAAAAAATTATTTTATTGATTTGAATGTAGGGTAGGAGTGAAAAACTAGCAATTCCAAAGGTAATCCAATTGAGGAAGTACCAAGGAAGGAGTTGTAAGTCTAGGATAAAGCGCTGAAACTTGTAACCTTTCATCAGGAAACGGCTAGTTTTAAGGATTTGTCCTGGTTTGGCTTGTCCCAAGTCGAGAGTGTCACAGAGGAGAAATTCTACCTGTGAATAGGCATAGTATTGTGGAATATAGAGACTATTTCCTATAATCATTAAGAAGATACTTGCTAGAACGTAAAGACCAAAGGTCATGAGGAAGCGTTCAGTTTCAACTGACGTGAGATCCAGATTGGGAAATTCAGGATGGATT
This sequence comes from Streptococcus sp. 714, assembly GCF_013277115.1. Lineage (GTDB taxonomy): Bacteria > Bacillota > Bacilli > Lactobacillales > Streptococcaceae > Streptococcus. Next base: position 38,918 of record NZ_VMMH01000014.1, on the reverse strand, counting down.
GCAACGAATTTCTTTGCTAGAAAACTACTGTAAAAGAGGAAGTAAATCCCAAGCAAGCTAGGAATGCTCCATAAGAAGAGATAGAAACGTTTGAGAAGGAGAGTCAAAAAGGTTTGTGAAAAGTGCTCTTCGTTAAAGAGTGCGAGACTATTTTTGATGGATAGTTCTGTATCAGGATTCTTGATGAGTCTCAGGGTTGTATAAACGGAACTGGTCAGGAGAATCGTCCCGACAAAGGATACTAATAGTGGGAAAAGGTAGGCTTGGGATACATGGCCAAACACGCTTAAAAAGGATTGCTCTAAAATAGACTCGTTGATGCGCTCTAAGGGATTAAGGAAGCCAGACAAGATGATCAGCATGCTAGGTAAGAGATAGACGAGAAAGAGGCGGGGATTTTCAGCCTGAAATTGTCTGGCTTGCAGACGAATGGTTTTTAAATCAATTTTTGGGTATTTCATTCTCTCATTATACCATAGTTCGTGACAGTTCCAGCTTTTTTTGATAAAATCATACAGTATGCCCTTGGGCATAAAGTATGAACTGGGACTGTTTTTCCCAGCTTCGGAGGTAAAAAATGTCAGATTCACCAATCAAATATCGTTTGATTAAGAAAGAAAAACACACGGGAGCTCGTCTGGGAGAAATTATCACTCCCCACGGTACCTTCCCAACACCTATGTTTATGCCAGTTGGAACCCAAGCCACTGTCAAAACTCAGTCTCCAGAAGAGTTAAAGGAGATGGGCTCAGGAATTATCCTATCCAATACCTATCATCTCTGGCTTCGCCCTGGAGACGAACTCATTGCACGGGCAGGCGGTCTCCACAAGTTCATGAACTGGGACCAGCCAATCTTGACGGATAGTGGTGGTTTTCAGGTTTATTCTTTAGCAGATAGCCGTAATATCACAGAAGAAGGAGTAACCTTTAAAAACCATCTCAATGGTTCTAAGATGTTCTTATCGCCAGAAAAAGCAATTTCTATTCAGAACAATCTGGGCTCAGACATCATGATGTCCTTTGACGAATGTCCACAGTTTTATCAACCTTATGACTATGTTAAGAAATCAATCGAGCGTACTAGCCGTTGGGCTGAGCGTGGTTTGAAGGCTCACCGTCGTCCACATGACCAAGGTTTGTTTGGAATTGTGCAGGGGGCAGGATTTGAAGATCTTCGTCGCCAATCAGCTCACGACCTTGTCAGTATGGATTTCCCAGGCTACTCTATCGGTGGCTTGGCAGTGGGAGAAACCCATGAAGAGATGAATGCGGTTTTGGACTTTACAACCCAACTGCTTCCTGAAAATAAACCTCGCTATTTGATGGGTGTGGGAGCACCAGATAGCTTGATCGATGGGGTGATTCGTGGTGTAGATATGTTTGACTGTGTCTTGCCGACTCGTATCGCTCGTAATGGGACTTGTATGACTAGTCAGGGACGTTTGGTTGTCAAAAATGCCCAGTTTGCTGAGGACTTTACGCCACTGGATCCTGAGTGTGATTGCTACACATGTAAGAACTATACACGCGCTTACCTTCGTCACCTGCTCAAGGCTGATGAAACATTTGGTATCCGCTTGACTAGCTACCATAACCTTTACTTCTTGCTTAACCTGATGAAGCAAGTGCGACAAGCCATTATGGATGACAATCTCTTGGAATTCCGTGAGTATTTTGTTGACAAATATGGCTATAATAAGTCAGGCCGTAATTTCTAAAATGGAATGGATATAAGCTAAAAATCCTAAGTTTTCTCTTAGGATTTTTCTTCTTTTTTTGATAGAATAAGGTGTATAATGAAAGGGAGAATAAACTCGTATGCGCATTAAATGGTTTTCCTTGATTAGGATTACAGGTTTACTTTTGGTACTCTTGTATCATTTCTTTCAGACCATCTTTCCTGGAGGATTTTTCGGGGTAGATGTCTTTTTCACGTTTTCAGGCTTCCTGATTACGGCTCTACTCATCGAAGAATTTTCTAAAAATCATGAGATTGACTTGATTGGATTTTTTAGGAGACGTTTTTATCGGATTGTGCCACCTGTGGTTTTGATGGTCTTGGTGACCATGCCTTTTACTTTCCTAGTTCGCCAAGATTATGTGGCTGGAATTGGCGGTCAAATTGCTGGTGTCTTAGGTTTTATGACCAACTTCTATGAACTCCTAACAGGTGGGAGTTATGAATCTCAGTTCATTCCACATTTGTTTGTTCATAATTGGAGTTTGGCTGTTGAGGTGCACTACTATATTCTTTGGGGATTGGCAGTTTGGTTCTTATCTAAGCAGTCGAAATCAAATGGTCAGTTGAGAGGGATGGTCTTTCTCTTATCTGCTGCTGCCTTCTTGATTAGTTTCTTCTCCATGTTTATTGGTAGTTTTCTAGTAACCTCTTATTCATCTGTTTATTTCTCCAGTTTAACTCATGTCTATCCATTCTTTTTGGGAAGTATCTTAGCAACGATTGTAGGTGTTCGTCAGACGACTTCTCTCGTCAAGCAGTTGGATAAAATCTGGGATTTACGAAAGACCCTGTTGATTTTTGCAGGAGGTTTTGGCTTCTTACTCATTTTGACCTTCTTTGTCAAATTCACTTATCTTTTTGCCTATCTTATAGGCTTCTTGCTTGCCAGTCTTGCAGCTCTTGCTATGATATTGGCAGCGCGTGTCTTACATGAAAAGACTCCTAATATGCAGGAACCAAAGATTATCAGCTTTTTAGCGGATACTAGCTATGCAGTTTATCTCTTCCATTGGCCTTTCTATATCATTTTCTCACAGTTGACATCAAATCTTTTTGCTGTGTTACTGACTTTGATTTGTTCTTATAGCTTTGCCAGCCTATCATTTTATGTGTTGGAACCTTGGATTGCAGGAAAGAACACACCTGTTTTACAAACTCTTCGTCCCCTGCCTTATATTCACGCAATTCTTGCAACAAGTACAGGAATCTTGACCATCATTGTCTGCACGGTGACCTTGTTGGCTCCACAAGTTGGAGCTTTTGAGACAGATTTAACTGTCAATGGCTTGAAGCAAGCTGCAACCAATCTTGGCCAGACCAAGGTGATGGCAGAACGAGCAGAAGCTGATAGTTTAGGAATTGCTGATGGCACTATGTTAATTGGAGACTCAGTGGCTCTAAGGGCCAATACAGCTCTGCAGACAGCCCTTCCTGGAGCACAGATTAATGCGCAAGTTAGTAGAACAACCAAGACTGCAAATGAAATCATGCTAAACAATAGCCAGAATAAATTTTTACCTAAGATGGTGGTCATTGCAACTGGGGTAAATAATCCTGAAAATTACAAGGACGATTGGGACAGTATCGTGAAAAATCTTCCTAAGGGCCATCATATGATTTTAGTGACTCCTTATGAGGGAGATAAGACAAAAGAGACCTATGCCATCGTTGAGAAGGCGGCTGCCTATATGAGAGAATTAGCAGAGAAGACACCTTATGTCACGATTGCTGATTGGAATCAAGTTGCTAAGGAACATCCAGAAATCTGGGCAGGAACAGACCAAGTCCATTTTGGAAGTGAGAGTAGCACTATCGAAGCAGGAGCAAAATTGTATGCAGATACCATTGCTACAGCTTTGCAGACAGCTCAAGATAAACCAGTTAAATCAAAATAACTTGTATTAAAAAGAGAAGAGTTGGAAAAATCCAGCTCTTTTAAAATATCTCCAGAAAATAGGTCTATACCATTTACAAATAAAAAAGAAAGGTTTATAATGTAATTGACATAATAAATTTTGGAATCAATCTTTTAAGGAGGTTAACATTATGCCTAATTATATTAAAGCGGATCAGTTTTTCTACCCACATGGAGTTCGCCGTGGTGGTTACTTGGAACTTGTGGACGGCAAGTTTGGGAAACATGTAGAGCAGATTCCTGAAGGAGCTGAGGTTATTGACTATACAGGTTATAGCATTGCTCCAGGACTTGTGGATACCCACATTCATGGATTTGGAGGTGTGGATGTCATGGATAATAACATCGAAGGTACCCTTCATACCATGAGTGAAGGACTCCTCAGTATGGGAGTGACCAGCTTCTTACCAACAACCTTGACTTCCTCTTATGAACAATTACTTGCAGTAACAGAAAATATTGGTGCTCGTTACCAAGAAGCAAGTGGAGCGAAAATTCGTGGAATTTATTTTGAAGGGCCTTATTTCACAGAGAAATACAAGGGAGCTCAAAACCCTGCCTATATGAAAGATCCTCGTATGGATGAGTTTCGTGCTTGGCAAAAGGCTGCCAATGGCTTGCTTAATAAAATTGCCCTTGCGCCAGAACGTGAAGGTGTAGAAGACTTTGTTCGTACAGTTACGGGCGAAGGTGTGACGGTTGCCCTTGGTCACTCAGATGCAACATTTGATGAAGCTAAAAAGGCAGTTGATGCTGGGGCGAGCGTTTGGGTACATGCCTACAATGGAATGCGTGGTTTGACTCACCGTGAACTAGGGATGGTTGGAGCTATGTATCAATTGCCACATACCTATGCAGAGTTGATCTGTGACGGTCATCACGTAGATCCAAAGGCCTGCGAAATTCTTATCAAACAAAAGGGAACTGAAAATATTGCCCTTATCACAGACTGTATGACAGCTGGTGGCTTGGAAGATGGTGACTACATGTTGGGAGAATTCCCAGTAGTGGTTGCCAATGGAACTGCTCGCCTTAAATCTACAGGCAATTTGGCAGGTTCTATCCTCAAACTCAAGGACGGTTTGAAGAATGTGGTCGAATGGGGTATTGCAAATCCACATGAAGCAGTCATGATGGCCAGCCTCAACCCAGCAAAATCTGTTCACATTGATGATGTCTGTGGCCAAATCCGTGAAGGCTACGACGCAGACTTTATCGTACTAGATAAAGATTTGGAATTGGTAGCAACCTACCTAGACGGTGTGAAACGTTATCAAGCATAAGAGAGAAAGCAGAAGTTAGAGACTAGCTTCTGCTTTTTTATCTATATTGCTTTACCAGTAAATAAAAAAGTTAAAAAAATAACAAAAACTTGAACAAACACATGAAAAGCTTACAATTTTACTATAAAGGAAAAGTAGAACCTGCTTGCAGCGTAGCCATTATTGGTTCAGGTCCAGTTGGATTGGCTGCTCTTTTAACAGCTCAATTCTATTCACCAGCTAAATTGATTATGGTGGACTTAGACGATAACCGCTTGGAAACTGCTGTATCATTGGTGCGACTTATAAGGTTAATTCTTCATACCCTGAAAAAGACATTAAAGAAGTTTATGATTTGACAGATGACCGTGGTGTAGATGTTGCTATAGAAGCTGTTGGTATTCCTTCAACATTTGATTTCTGTCAAAAGATTATCGGTGTAGACGGAACAGTTGCCAACTGTGGTGTACATGGTAAACCAGTCGAATTCGATTTGGACAAACTTTGGATTCGCAACATCAATGTAACAACTGGTTTGGTATCTACAAATACCACTCCACAATTGTTGAAAGCACTAGAAAGTCATAAGATTGAACCAGAAAAATTGGTAACTCATTATTTCAAACTAAGTGAAATTGAAAAAGCCTATGAAGTTTTCAGTAAGGCAGCAGACCACCATGTCATTAAGGTCATTATCGAAAACGATATCTCAGAAGCCTAAGAAATAAAAAGTTTTTATTATATAATCAAACAGAAATTCAGTCATCCATCAGATGGCTGGATTTTTTATCAAATACTTTATCATCAAATTGTTCAGCTAGTATAGTTGCTGAGTGATAAAGTTCCTTTGCTTTATTTTTATCATTTTCAAAATAAAGATAGCACTTAGCTTCAAATACTGAAATTCCAGGTTTATAGACTTGCAACATTGTTACTGATAAAATTTCATTCATCTTTTTTACTAGAGATATCATATGCTTATAGTCATTATGAACAACATAAACACCCGCTATGGCACAAAGAACTGATAGTAGCTCTACATTATACATTTCATCACTAACTAATTGCTGTTTCAACAACTTAATCCGAAAATTATCTAATGCTCTCTTCTATAAATCAAGTCTTGACATTGCATAGCAAAATAATCAATTAATAGTAAATCATTGAATGTGTAAACTTGCTTTAGTGTTACTTGCTTAAAATAATCATCAAAAATATCTTCAGCGAAACTACCTGTCCCTGTTCTTATCAAGTCTAATATTCTTTCAATCAAGTCTAGACTCAGCAACTCTTCCTCAGGAAGAGCTAGTTCTTTATTTTCAAGAAAAGTATCTATCGGAACTTCTAATCGCTTAGATAAATATTGTAACTTAGTAATTGTTGGCAAGGATTGCCCAAGCTCAGTACGCATCAGCTGTTTGATTATTAATTCAGCTTCTGTCCACAGACCTCTTCTCTCGTCAATTTGTGACGTTCACGTTCCTGTCTTACTCTATGACCAATTTCAGTTTTAATATCTGTTGTCATTCTTACCTCTTAACCACAATCCATAAATTAACATACTTTTAATTCTTCGGCTAAAAATTAACAATAATTCTTTTTCAAATCCGTCATATTATTTTCCAAAACTTGGATGTCTTGGCTGACTTTGAGAATGACAATGCTTCCTTGAATACTGGAGATGACTTGACGGGCCTGCAACTGCGCCCGCTCTTCTGACCAGTCAGCATGCAGGTCTTGCAAGAGGCTGGCTAACTTCTCTGTCCACTGGGTCATAAAATCATTGAGAGGACAGCGGAAGTTCTCATCTTCTGTGGACAATTCAACAATCAGATTACCAATTGGGCAACCATAAAAGACCGTCTGACTTTCATGAAATTGATAAACCCAGTCAATCATATCCGAAAACTTGTCACTGTCAGACTTGTCTGCTTCAAAAATATCTTCAAAAAGCTCTTTTCGCCAATTTGCTAAAATATCTTGAATGACCGTCAAACCAATTTCCTTCTTAGATGTGAAATAATAATAAAGCTGCCCCTTGCCAACATCAGCTGCCTCCATGATGTCACTGATGGAGGTGGCCACATAACCCTTCTGATAAATCAATTCCTCAGCACTTTGTAAAATACGCTCTTTAACGCTCATCTGCTCACCTCTCTTTTTTCCTATTATAGCAGATTCAGAGTCTGAGACCAAACAATTGAAACCACCACCTTTTGCCACTGTTTTATCATTAAAATTTTTGTTCTGAGCAAATTGATTTACAAATTCAATTTTAGATGTTATTATAATTGTACCGAACGGTCAGTATATAACTAAAACTACCATTTGGAAAATCATCAAACTAACAGTCTAAATTCCTATTGGCTGTTAATCAAATCATATTAGGAGGAACCTCATGTTCAATCAGAAAAATGTCGCATTTGTTATCACAGACCCACAAGTTGAATTCCTAAAACATACTGGTAAAGGATTCGGAGCAACTAAAGACGTTCTTGAAAAAGTTAATACTATTGAAAATCTGACAAAGCTTTTCGCTCTTGCTAAAGAGCGTGGCTACAAGCGTTTTATCTCACCGCACTACTTCTATCCACACGATCACAAGTGGCAATTTAAAGCTGCTGGTGAAACGATGATGATTGAAAACGAAATGTTTTGGCGTGATAGTCAATATTCAGCAATTCCAGAAGGCTCTGGAGCAGATATGATTGAAGAGATTAAACCATTTTTGGATGAAGATACTATTGTTGTCAACGGACATAAAATCTTTGGCCCAGAAAGCAACGACCTTAACCTTCAACTCCGCAAAAATGGTATCGACACCGTCATCTTGGCTGGTATGAATGCTAATCTCTGCGTGGATTCACACATGCGTGAACTCATAGAATTAGGCTACAATGTCATTGTTGTTAACGATGCTGTCGGTGCTCCAGGTGAAGAAGCCTACCAAGCTGCACTGACAAACTACGGCTACATTGCCAACCAAGTTTTGACAACTGAGGAAGTTATCGCTCAACTTTAGATAAATAAGAAATGAGCATATTTCTTTCCTTGTTTGGCGGAATTGGTTATAATATACGGTACAAAGGAATGAATGAATATGTATCGTGTTATAGAAATGTACGGAGATTTTGAACCTTGGTGGTTTATAGAGGGTTGGGAAGAAGATATTGTAGCAAGTAGAAAATTTGACCAGTATTATGATGCTCTCAGATACTACAAAACTTGCTGGTTTAGATTGGAACAAGAATCCCCTCTTTATAAAAGTAGAAGTGACTTGATGACCATTTTTTGGGATCCAGAAGACCAACGCTGGTGCGATGAATGTGATGAATATTTACAACAATACCATTCTTTGGCTCTTTTACAGGATGAGCAGGTTATTCCAGATGAAAAATTACGTCCAGGCTATGAAAAACAAACAGGTAAGGAAAGGCACCGTTCTTGCCGTGTGAAATTAAAATAGAGAAAAAGTAACTTTTTTGGAGTTGCTTTTTTTATTTTCCCAAATCTTTGCGAATAGTATAGGTGAGGAGGTAAGTATGGTTCAAGAAATTGCACAAGAAATCATTCGGTCAGCCCGTAAAAAAGGGGCGCAGGATATTTATTTTATCCCTAAGTTAGATGCCTATGAGCTTCATATGAGGATAGGAGATAAGCGCTGTAAAATTGGTTGCTATGATTTCGAAAAATTTGCGGCCGTCATCAGTCATTTCAAGTTTGTAGCAGGTATGAATGTTGGGGAAAAGCGACGTAGTCAGCTAGGTTCTTGTGATTATGCCTATGACCAGAAGATGGCGTCCCTACGTTTATCTACCGTAGGCGATTATCGAGGACATGAGAGTTTAGTAATTCGCTTGTTGCATGATGAGGAGCAGGATTTGCATTTTTGGTTTCAGGATATTGATGAATTGGGCAAGCAGTACAGGCAACGTGGTCTCTATCTCTTTGCTGGTCCAGTCGGCAGTGGCAAGACGACCTTGATGCACGAATTGGCTAAATCTCTCTTTAAAGGACAACAAGTTATGTCCATTGAAGATCCTGTCGAAATCAAGCAGGAGGACATGCTCCAGTTGCAGTTGAATGAGGCGATTGGACTAACCTATGAAAATCTGATCAAGCTTTCCCTACGTCATCGACCAGATCTCTTGATTATCGGAGAAATTCGTGATAGCGAGACGGCGCGTGCAGTGGTCAGAGCTAGTTTGACAGGGGCGACAGTCTTTTCAACCATTCATGCCAAGAGTATTCGAGGTGTTTATGAGCGCCTGCTGGAGTTGGGTGTGAGTGAGGAGGAATTAGCAGTCGTTCTGCAAGGAGTCTGCTACCAGAGATTAATCGGGGGAGGAGGAATCGTTGACTTTGCAAACAAAGACTATCAAGAACACCAGCCAACTAGCTGGAATGAACAGATTGACCAGCTCCTTAAAGATGGACATATCACAAGTCTTCAGGCTGAAACGGAAAAAATTAGCTACAGCTAAGCAAAAAAATATCATCACCTTGTTTAACAATCTCTTTTCCAGCGGTTTTCATCTGGTGGAGACCATCTCCTTTTTAGATAGGAGTGCTTTGTTGGACAAGCAGTGCGTGACCCAGATGCGTACGGGCTTGTCTCAGGGCAAATCATTCTCAGAAATGATGGAAAGTTTGGGCTTTTCAAGTGCAATTGTCACTCAGTTATCCCTAGCTGAAGTTCATGGGAATCTCCACCTGAGTTTGGGAAAGATAGAAGAATATCTAGACAATCTGGCCAAGGTCAAGAAAAAATTAATTGAAGTAGCGACCTATCCTTTGATTTTGCTGGGTTTTCTTCTCTTAATTATGCTGGGACTGCGAAACTATCTACTACCACAACTGGATAGTAGCAATATTGCTACCCAAATCATTGGCAATCTGCCACAAATTTTTCTAGGCATGGTAGGGTTTGTTTCAGTAGGTGTCCTTTTAGCACTAACTTTTTATAAAAGAAGTTCTAAGATGCGGGTCTTTTCTATCTTAGCACGCCTTCCCTTTTTTGGAATTTTTGTGCAAACCTATTTGACAGCTTATTACGCGCGTGAATGGGGCAATATGATTTCTCAAGGGATGGAGTTGACGCAGATTTTTCAAATCATGCAGGAACAAGGTTCCCAACTCTTTAGAGAAATCGGTCAAGATCTGTCTCAAGCCCTACAAAATGGTCAGGAATTTTCTCAAACCATAGCAACCTATCCTTTCTTTAGGAAGGAATTGAGTCTCATCATCGAGTATGGAGAAGTCAAGTCCAAGCTGGGTAGTGAGTTGGAAATCTACGCTGAAAAAACTTGGGAATCCTTTTTTACCCGAGTCAACCGCACCATGAATTTGGTGCAGCCACTGGTCTTTATCTTTGTGGCTCTGATTATCGTTTTACTTTATGCGGCAATGCTCATGCCCATGTATCAAAATATGGAGGTAAATTTTTAAAATGAAAAAAATGATGACGTTCTTGAAAAAAGCTAAGGTTAAAGCTTTCACACTTGTGGAGATGTTGGTGGTTTTACTCATCATCAGCGTGCTTTTCTTGCTCTTTGTACCTAATTTGACCAAGCAAAAAGAGGCGGTCAATGACAAAGGAAAAGCTGCTGTTGTTAAGGTGGTGGAAAGCCAGGCAGAGCTTTATAGCTTAGATAAAAATGAAGATGCTAGCTTAAGTAAGTTACAAGCAGATGGGCGAATCACAGAAGAGCAAGCTAAAGCTTATAAAGAATATCATGCAAAACAAAATAAGACTCAAACGGTCGCGGATTAAGGCCTTTACCATGCTGGAAAGCCTCTTGGTTTTGGGACTTGTGAGTATCCTTGCCTTGGGCTTGTCTGGCTCTGTCCAGTCCACTTTTGCGGCGGTAGAGGAGCAGATTTTCTTTATGGAGTTTGAAGAACTCTATCGGGAAACTCAAAAACGCAGTGTAGCTAGTCAGCAAAAGACTAGTCTAAACTTAGATGGGCAGACGATTAGCAATGGCAGTCAAAAGTTGACAGTCCCCAAAGGGATTCAGGCACCATCAGGTCAAAGTATTACATTTGATCGAGCTGGGGGCAATTCGTCCCTGGCTAAGGTTGAATTTCAGACCAGTAAAGGAATGATTCGCTATCAGTTATATCTAGGAAATGGAAAAATTAAACGCATTAAGGAAACAAAAAATTAGGGCAGTGATTTTACTGGAAGCAGTAGTTGCTCTAGCTATCTTTGCCAGCATTGCAACCCTCCTTTTGGGACAAATTCAGAAAAATAGGCAAGAAGAAGCAAAAATCTTGCAAAAGGAAGAAGTCTTGAGGGTAGCTAAGATGACCTTGCAGACAGGTCAAAATCAGGTAAACATAAATGGAGTTGAGATTCAGGTGTTTTCTAGTGAAAAGGGATTGGAGGTCTACCATGGTTCAGAACAGTTGTTGGCTATCAAAGAGCCATAAGGTCAAGGCTTTTACCTTGTTGGAATCCTTGATTGCCCTTATTGTCATCAGTGGGAGCCTACTCCTCTTTCAAGCCATGAGTCAGCTCCTCATTTCAGAAGTTCGCTACCAGCAACAAAGCGAGCAAAAGGAGTGGCTCTTGTTTGTGCACCAGCTGGAGGCAGAATTAGACCGTTCGCAATTCGAAAAAGTGGAGGGCAATCGCCTCTATATGAAGCAGGATGGCAAGGAAATTGCGATAGGTAAGTCAAAATCGGATGATTTTCGTAAAACCGATGCTAGTGGACGGGGTTATCAGCCTATGGTTTATGGCCTCAAATCCGCTCAGATTACAGAGGACAATCAGTTGGTGCGTTTTCGTTTCCAGTTCCAAAAAGGCTTAGAAAGGGAGTTCATCTATCGTGTGGAAAAAGAAAAAAGTTAAGGCAGGGGTTCTCCTCTATGCAGTGACCATGGCAGCCATCTTTAGTCTTTTGTTACAATTTTACTTGAACCGACAAGTCGCCTACTATCAAGACTATGCTTTAAATAAAGAAAAGTTAATTGCTTTTGCTATGGCCAAGCGAACCAAAGATAAGGTTGAGCAAGAAAGTGGAGAACAGGTTTATAACCTAGGTCAGGTGAGCTATCAAAATAAGAAAACAAGCTTGGTGACGACGGTTCGTACGCCTAAGAGTCAATATGAATTTATCTTTCCTTCCGTCAAAATCAAAGAAGAGAAAAGAGATAAAAAGGAAGAGGTAGCGACCGATTCAAGCGAAAAAGCGGAGAAGAAAAAATCAGAAGAGAAGGTCGAAAAGAAAGATAATTCTTAGCCAATCAAGCTACTTTGTGTTAAACTAAAAGCATGAAACATGATTTTAACCACAAAGCAGAAACTTTCGATTCCCCTAAAAATATTTTCCTTGCAAACTTGGTTTATCAAGCGGTCGAGCAACAAATTGATCTTCTACCAGACAAAGAAATTTTAGATTTCGGTGGAGGGACGGGTCTGTTAACCTTGCCCCTGGCCAAGCAGACCAAGTCTGTAACATTGGTGGATATTTCGGAGAAAATGCTGGAGCAAGCTCGTTTGAAAGCAGAGCAGCAAGACATCAAGAATATCCAGTTTTTGGAGCAAGATTTACTGGCAAATCCCTTGGAGCAAGAATTTGAACTCATTGTTGTTTGTCGGGTTCTTCACCATATGCCTGATTTGGATGCGGCTCTCTCACTGTTTCATCAACATTTGAAGGAAGATGGACAACTCCTACTTGCTGATTTTACTAAGACAGAAGCTAACCATCATGGATTTGAATTGCCTGAACTGGAAAACAAGCTAACCCAGTTTGGTTTTTCATCTGTGCATAGTCAGATTCTCTATAGCGCTGAAGACCTGTTTCAAGGAAATTACTCAGAGCTCTTTTTAACAGTAGCCCAAAAATCACTCGCCTAGTCAGGGAGTGATTTTTCTATAAGGATGGAAAAAAGAAGGGAAATTTGATAAGATAGGAGTATGGATTTTGAAAAAATTGAACAAGCTTATACCTATTTACTGGAGAATGTCCAAGTCATTCAAAGTGATTTGGCGACCAACTTTTATGATGCTTTGGTGGAGCAAAACAGCATCTATCTGGATGGTGAGACTGAGCTAGAGCAGGTCAAAGGGAACAATCAAGCTCTTAAGCGTTTAGCGCTTCGCAAAGAAGAATGGCTCAAGACCTACCAGTTTCTCTTGATGAAGGCTGGGCAGACAGAGCCTCTACAGGCCAATCACCAGTTTACGCCAGATGCCATTGCTTTGCTTTTGGTGTTTATTGTGGAAGAGTTGTTTAAAGAGGAGGAAATTACGATCCTCGAAATGGGTTCTGGGATGGGAATTCTAGGCGCTACTTTCTTGACCTCGCTTGATAAAAAGGTGGATTACTTGGGAATGGAAGTGGATGATTTGCTGATTGATTTGGCAGCTAGTATGGCAGATGTAATTGGTTTGCAGGCTGGCTTTGTCCAAGGAGATGCCGTTCGTCCACAAATGCTCAAAGAAAGCGACGTGGTCATCAGCGACCTACCTGTCGGCTATTATCCTGATGATGCCGTTGCGTCGCGCCATCAAGTTGCTTCTAGCCAAGAACATACTTACGCCCATCACTTGCTCATGGAACAAGGGCTTAAGTATCTCAAGTCAGACGGATACGCTATTTTTCTAGCTCCGAGTGATTTGTTGACCAGTCCTCAAAGTGATTTGTTGAAAGGCTGGTTGAAAGAGGAGGCAAGTTTGACTGCCATGATTAGTTTGCCTGAAAATCTCTTTGCTAATGCCAAACAATCCAAGACCATTTTTATCTTACAGAAGAAAAGTGAAACAGCAGTAGATCCTTTTGTTTATCCACTTGCTAGCTTGCAAGATGCAAGTGTTTTAATGAAATTTAAAGAAAATTTTCAAAAATGGACTCAAGGTACTGAAATATAAAATAGATTTTGTTATAATAGATGAAAACGCTTAAAAGAGGAGTCTTGTTATGACAAAAACAATTGCAATCAATGCAGGAAGTTCAAGTTTGAAATGGCAATTATACTTAATGCCAGAAGAAAAAGTATTGGCGAAAGGCTTGATTGAACGTATCGGTTTGAAAGATTCAATTTCAACTGTAAAATTTGACGGTCGTTCTGAACAACAAATTTTGGATATCGAAAATCACACACAAGCTGTTAAAATCTTATTGGATGACTTGATTCGTTTCGATATTATCAAGGCTTATGACGAGATTACAGGTGTTGGACACCGTGTTGTTGCAGGTGGAGAATATTTCAAAGAATCAACAGTCGTTGAGGGAGATGTTTTAGAAAAAGTTGAAGAGTTGAGCTTGTTGGCTCCTCTCCACAATCCAGCCAATGCAGCAGGTGTTCGTGCCTTCAAGGAATTGTTGCCAGACATTACCAGTGTAGTTGTTTTTGATACTTCATTCCACACAACTATGCCAGAGAAAGCTTATCGCTATCCTCTACCAACAAAATATTACACAGAAAACAAGGTTCGTAAATATGGTGCCCACGGTACAAGTCACCAGTTTGTAGCAGGAGAAGCTGCAAAACTCTTGGGACGTCCATTAGAAGATTTGAAATTGATTACTTGCCACATCGGTAATGGTGCTTCTATTACAGCAGTTAAGGGCGGTCAATCTGTTGATACTTCAATGGGATTCACTCCACTTGGTGGTGTGATGATGGGAACACGTACAGGAGATATTGACCCAGCTATCATTCCTTACTTAATGCAATATACAGAGGACTTTAACACGCCTGAAGACATTAGTCACGTCCTTAATCGTGAATCAGGACTAATGGGGGTTTCAGGTAAATCTAGTGATATGCGTGATGTGATTGCTGCTATGGAAGAAGGGGACCACGATGCCACTTTGGCTTATGAAATGTATGTTGACCGTATCCAAAAACATATCGGTCAATACCTTGCGGTCCTAAATGGAGCAGATGCTATTATCTTTACTGCAGGTATCGGTGAAAATGCTGCAAACGTACGTGAAGATGTCATTTCAGGTATCTCTTGGTTTGGCTGTGATGTTGACCCAGAAAAGAACGTCTTTGGCGTGACAGGAGACATTTCAACAGAAGCAGCGAAAATCCGTGTCTTGGTTATTCCAACAGATGAAGAACTAGTTATTGCCCGTGACGTTGAACGCTTGAAAAAATAACTAAAATCAGAAAAAATATTCCGTACAAGGAGTTGGGAAAGAGATTTTTCCAGCTTCTTTTTCTGATGGAAATGTCCAAAACCTTGCTATGATTGGCTTTTTTGAAAAATATGGTATAATAGTAGTAATTTAATAGATGGAGTTGAGTTTTGAAGAAAAACTTTCGTGTAAAAAGAGAGAAAGATTTTAAGGCGATTTTCAAGGAGGGGACAAGTTTTGCTAATCGCAAATTTGTTGTCTACCAGTTAGAAAACCAGAAAAACCATTTTCGAGTAGGCCTATCAGTTAGCAAAAAGCTGGGGAATGCCGTTACTAGAAATCAAATCAAGCGACGAATCCGACATATTATCCAGAATGCAAAAGGGAGTCTGGTAGAAGATGTCGATTTTGTTGTCATTGCTCGAAAAGGGGTTGAAACCTTGGGATATGCAGAGATGGAGAAAAATCTACTCCACGTATTAAAATTATCAAAGATTTACCAGGAAGGAAATGGGAGTGAAAAAGAAACTACAGTTGACTAGTTTGCTAGGACTGTCCCTATTGATCATGACAGCCTGTGCAACAAATGGGACAACTAGCGATATTACAGCCAATTCGGCTGATTTTTGGAGTAAATTTGTTTACTTCTTTGCGGAAATAATTCGCTTTTTATCGTTTGATATCAGTATCGGAGTGGGGATTATTCTCTTTACGGTCTTGATTCGTACAGTCCTCTTGCCAGTCTTTCAAGTGCAAATGGTGGCTTCCAGAAAAATGCAGGAAGCTCAACCACGTATTAAGGCGCTTCGAGAACAATATCCGGGTCGAGATATGGAAAGCAGAACCAAGCTAGAGCAAGAAATGCGTAAAGTCTTTAAAGAAATGGGTGTCAGACAGTCAGATTCTCTTTGGCCGATTTTGATTCAGATGCCGGTTATTTTGGCCTTGTTCCAAGCCCTATCAAGAGTTGACTTTTTGAAGACAGGTCATTTCTTATGGATTAACCTTGGTGATGTGGATACAACCCTTGTTCTTCCGATTTTAGCAGCAGTATTCACCTTTTTAAGTACTTGGTTGTCTAATAAAGCCTTGTCTGAGCGTAATGGAGCTACGACTGCGATGATGTACGGGATTCCAGTCTTGATTTTTATCTTTGGGGTTTATGCTCCGAGCGGAGTTGCTCTCTACTGGGCAGTGTCCAATGCTTATCAAGTCTTGCAAACCTATTTCTTGAACAATCCATTCAAGATTATCGCAGAGCGCGAGGCCGTAGTACAGGCACAGAAAGATTTGGAAAATAGAAAAAGAAAAGCCAAGAAAAAGGCTCAGAAAACGAAATAATAAGGAGGAATCTGGTAATGGTAGTATTTACAGGTTCAACTGTTGAAGAAGCAATCCAGAAAGGATTGAAAGAATTAGATATTCCAAGAATGAAGGCTCATATCAAAGTCATTTCTCGTGAGAAAAAAGGATTTCTTGGTTTATTTGGTAAAAAACCAGCCCAAGTGGATATCGATACTATTAGTGAAACGACAGTTGTAAAAGCAAACCAACAAGCTGTAAAGGGAGTTCCGAAGCAAATTAATGATTTGAATGAGCCTGTTAAAACAGTCAGTGAAGCAACGGTTGATTTGGGGCATGTTGTAGAAGCAATTAAAAAGATTGAAGAGGGAGGCCAAGGTATTTCTGATGAAGTCAAGGCTGAAATCTTAAAACATGAAAGACATGCCAGCACTATCTTAGAAGAAACTGGTCACATTGAGATTTTAAATGAATTACAACTTGAAGAAACTGCTCTCGAAGAAGTAGAAACTCCTATTATTGAAAACCAAGCCGAGCAAACTGAAAGTCAAGAACTAGAAGACTTGGGCTTGAAGGTTGAACCGAGTTTTGATATTGAACAAGTAGCTACGGAAGTAACGACTTATGTTCAAACAATTATTGATGACATGGATGTTGAAGCTACACTTTCAAATGATTATAACCGTCGTAGTATCAATTTGCAAATTGACACCAACGAACCAGGTCGTATTATTGGCTACCATGGTAAAGTTTTGAAGGCCTTGCAACTGTTGGCTCAAAATTATCTTTACAACCGCTATTCAAGAACCTTCTACATTACTATTAATGTCAATGATTATGTCGAACACCGTGCAGAAGTCTTGCAGACCTATGCGCAAAAATTGGCGACTCGTGTTTTAGAAGAAGGACGTAGTCATCAAACAGATCCAATGTCGAATAGCGAACGTAAGATTATCCATCGTATTATTTCACGTATGAATGGCGTAACCAGTTACTCTGAGGGTGATGAGCCAAATCGCTATGTCGTTGTAGATACAGAATAAGTAAAATCAGGGTTGACCTGATTTTTTGCTAGCTAGAGGAGATTAAATTAATGTTGAATAAAATAAGAGACTATCTAGACTTTGCAGGGATCCAGTATCGTAATCCAGATAAAGCGGGAGAAGAGCGAGAGAAGATGCTGGAATTGCGTTACAAAGGCCAAGAGGCTCGAAAGGCTTTTACAGAACTGGCTAAAGCCTTTCAAGCAAGACATCCAGAATGGCAACTCCAACAGACTAGCCAGTGGATGAATCAGGCTCAGCGCTTGCGACCACACTTCTGGGCTTATCTACAGCGTGAGGGGAAAGTGACAGAGCCTATGATAGCCTTGCGTTTGTATGGGACATCTACTGACTTTGGAATTTCTTTGGAAGTCAGTTTCATCGAGCGCAAGAAAGATGAGCAAACTTTGGAGAAACAAACCAAGGTATTAGAAGTTCCAGTTGTAGAAGGGATTTATTATCTAGTCTACTCTGATGATCAAAGTCAAAGATGGGAGTCGAACGAAGAAAATCGTCGTACTTTACGTGAGAAGTTGAGAAGTCAGGAAGTTCGAAAAGTGTTAGTTAAAGCAGATGTTTCTGTGACAGAAAATTCATCTGAAGAAGATTTCGTGGAAAATTTATTGAAATCTTATGATAAAATTCTTCCATTTTATCTAGCTACGAGAAACTAAGCTAATCATTAAAATATCATAAATCATACAGTCCAAGAGTGAACAGTCCGCTGTGTAATTCTTGGTCTTTTTGTTTACGCTTTCAAAGTATATAATAAACCTACAAAAACAATTCAAAAGGAGAACAATTATGGAAGTTATTTCAAGTGTTCTAAATTGGTTTTCTAGCAATATTTTGCAGAATCCCGCATTTTTCGTAGGTTTATTGGTGTTGATAGGATACGCACTTTTGAAAAAACCTGCCCACGACGTTTTCTCAGGGTTTGTTAAAGCAACAGTAGGGTATATGTTGCTCAACGTGGGTGCGGGTGGTTTGGTTACAACCTTCCGTCCGATCTTAGCAGCCCTTAACTACAAATTCCAAATTGGTGCAGCTGTTATTGACCCTTACTTTGGACTGGCTGCAGCAAACAACAAAATTGCAGCAGAGTTTCCAGATTTTGTCGGGACTGCAACTACAGCTCTATTGATTGGTTTTGGAATAAATATCTTGCTTGTAGCTCTTCGCAAGATTACGAAGGTAAGAACCCTCTTTATTACTGGGCACATCATGGTACAACAAGCTGCAACAGTATCTCTTATGGTTCTATTCTTAGTACCACAATTGCGCAATGCTTACGGTACAGCAGCGATTGGTACCATCTGTGGACTTTACTGGGCAGTTAGTTCAAATATGACTGTTGAGGCAACTCAACGCTTGACTGGTGGTGGCGGATTTGCGATTGGCCACCAACAGCAATTTGCAATCTGGTTTGTAGATAAAGTAGCAGGACGCTTTGGTAAGAAAGAAGAAAGTTTAGATAATCTTAAATTACCTAAGTTCCTCTCAATCTTCCACGATACAGTTGTTGCATCTGCTACCTTGATGCTCGTATTCTTCGGAGCCATTCTTTTAATCTTGGGTCCAGACATTATGTCTAATAAAGAAGTCATCACTTCAGGAACGTTATTCAATCCTGCTAAACAAGATTTCTTTATGTACATTATTCAAACAGCCTTCACTTTCTCAGTTTACTTGTTCGTTTTGATGCAAGGTGTCCGCATGTTCGTATCTGAGTTGACAAACGCCTTCCAAGGTATTTCAAACAAATTATTGCCAGGTTCATTCCCAGCGGTCGACGTTGCAGCTTCTTATGGATTTGGATCTCCAAACGCTGTCTTGTCTGGATTTGCCTTTGGTTTGATTGGTCAATTGATTACAATTGTCTTGCTCATCGTCTTTAAAAACCCTATCCTTATTATTACAGGATTTGTACCAGTATTCTTTGATAATGCAGCAATTGCAGTTTACGCTGATAAGCGTGGCGGATGGAAAGCAGCTGTTATCCTATCCTTTATATCAGGCGTCCTCCAAGTTGCTCTAGGAGCTCTATGTGTAGCCCTTCTCGACTTAGCATCTTACGGTGGTTACCATGGAAATATCGACTTTGAATTCCCATGGCTTGGATTTGGATATATCTTCAAATACCTTGGTATTGTTGGTTATGTACTTGTGTGTCTCTTCTTGCTTGTTATTCCTCAACTTCAATTTGCCAAAGCAAAAGATAAAGAAAAATACTACAACGGTGAAGTTCAAGAAGAAGCATAGTTTCTAGAAAAGGAGAAAATAAAATGGTTAAAGTATTAGCAGCGTGTGGAAATGGAATGGGTTCATCTATGGTTATCAAGATGAAGGTTGAAAATGCCCTCCGTAAGCTTAATCAAACAGATTTTACAGTCAATTCATGTAGTGTCGGTGAAGCAAAAGGTTTAGCAGCAAGTTATGACATCGTAATCGCTTCTCTTCATTTGATCCAAGAATTAGAAGGTCGGACTAATGGGAAGTTAATTGGGCTTGACAACTTGATGGATGATAAAGAAATCACTGAAAAACTCAGTCAAGCACTACAGTAAAAGGTTGGAGGGGGCTGGATAGAAACTGAGAGTCATCGTTTCTGTCCTTCTCCCTCTTTAAATAAAGGAGGCAGATATGAATTTAAAACAAGCTTTAATTGACAATGACTCGATCCGACTAGGTTTAGAAGCTAAAGACTGGAAAGAAGCAGTCAAGGTAGCAGTAGATCCCTTGATTGAAAGTGGAGCAATTTTGCCAGAGTATTACGATGCTATCATTGAATCGACTGAAGAGTATGGCCCATACTATATCTTAATGCCAGGTATGGCTATGCCCCATGCTAGACCTGAAGCTGGAGTGCAAAGAGATGCCTTTTCATTGATCACCTTACAAAATCCTGTTGTATTTTCAGATGGGAAAGAAGTTTCAGTTTTGTTGGCACTAGCAGCAACAAGCTCAAAAATTCACACAAGTGTAGCCATTCCACAGATTATTGCCTTGTTTGAATTAGAAAATTCTATCGCACGTTTACAGGTTTGCCAGACTAAGGAAGATGTCTTGGCGATGATTGAAGAATCTAAGGATAGCCCTTATCTCGAGGGATTGGATTTGGAAAGTTAGAAAGAGGAATAAAGAGATGACAAAAAGAATACCTAATTTACAAGTTGCATTAGATCATTCAGACTTGCAAGGTGCGATTAAAGCAGCTGTTTCTGTTGGTCAGGAAGTAGATATTATCGAAGCTGGAACTGTTTGCTTATTACAAGTTGGAAGTGAACTGGTTGAAGTCTTGCGAAGCCTTTTTCCAGATAAGATTATTGTGGCAGACACAAAATGTGCCGATGCTGGTGGAACAGTTGCCAAAAATAATGCCGTTCGTGGTGCCGATTGGATGACTTGTATCTGTTGTGCAACTATCCCTACTATGGAAGCGGCTCTAAAGGCTATCACGGCTGAACGTGGAGACCGAGGCGAAATCCAGATTGAACTTTATGGCGATTGGACTTTTGAACAAGCTCAGCTTTGGCTAGATGCTGGTATCTCACAAGCTATTTATCACCAATCTCGTGATGCACTTCTTGCTGGTGAGACTTGGGGTGAAAAAGACCTTAATAAGGTTAAAAAACTCATCGACATGGGCTTCCGTGTGTCTGTAACAGGTGGTCTAGATGTAGATACTCTCAAACTATTTGAAGGCGTTGATGTCTTTACCTTTATCGCAGGTCGTGGAATTACAGAGGCTGCAGATCCAGCAGGAGCAGCGCGTGCCTTCAAGGATGAAATCAGACGAATTTGGGGGTAAACCATGGCACGTCCAATTGGAATTTATGAAAAGGCAACCCCGACACACTTTACTTGGCTAGAACGTTTAAATTTTGCCAAGGAGTTAGGCTTTGATTTTGTCGAGATGTCTATTGATGAACGTGACGAGCGTTTAGCAAGACTGGACTGGAGCAAGGACGAGCGTTTGGAAGTTGTCAAAGCAATCTATAAAACTGGTGTTCGTATTCCTTCTATCTGTTTTTCAGGTCATCGTCGCTACCCATTGGGATCAAATGATCCAGTTCTAGAGGAAAAATCTCTAGAACTCATGAAAAAATGTATTGAATTAGCCCAAGACTTGGGAGTTCGTACTATTCAATTAGCTGGTTACGACGTTTATTATGAGGAAAAGTCACCCCAGACACGCCAACGTTTTATCAAAAATTTGAGAAAAGCTTGTGACTGGGCTGAAGAGGCTCAGGTGGTGCTTGCTATTGAAATTATGGATGATTCTTTCATCAATAGTATCGAAAAATACTTGGCTGTAGAAAAAGAGATTGACTCTCCCTACCTCTTTGTATACCCAGATATTGGTAATGTATCTGCATGGCATAATGATGTCTACAGTGAATTTTATCTTGGGCATCATGCCATCGCAGCTCTCCATCTCAAGGATACTTATGCAGTGACAGAAAGTTCAAAGGGCCAGTTCCGAGATGTAACTTTTGGGCAAGGTTGTGTCAAATGGGAAGAAGCTTTCGATATTTTAAAACAAACCAATTATAATGGACCTTTCCTAATCGAAATGTGGTCTGAAAATTGTGAAACTGTAGAAGAAACACGCGCAGTCATTCAAGAGGCGCAAGCTTTTCTCTACCCACTAATTAAGAAAGCAGGTTTGATGTAAGATGAATCAAGTAATCAATGCTATGCGTAAACGAGTCTGTGATGCCAATCAATCATTACCGAAACATGGACTTGTCAAATTTACCTGGGGTAATGTATCTGAAGTCAATCGCGAACTAGGTGTCATTGTTATCAAACCATCAGGCGTAGATTATGACGAATTGACACCTGAAAACATGGTAGTGACTGATCTAGATGGTAAGGTCCTAGAAGGGGATTTAAGACCATCTTCTGATCTTCCAACTCATGTGCAGTTATATAAGGCTTGGTCAGAAATTGGTAGTGTGGTCCACACCCATTCGACAGAAGCAGTTGGTTGGGCTCAAGCTGGACGCGATATTCCTTTCTACGGAACAACCCATGCAGATTATTTCTACGGTTCAATCCCTTGCGCCCGTAGTTTGACCAAGGACGAAGTAGAAGTGGCCTATGAAAAAGATACTGGCCTGGTTATCGTAGAAGAGTTTGAATGTCGCGGACTTAACCCGGTTGAAGTACCAGGAATTGTTGTACGCAATCACGGTCCATTCACCTGGGGCAAAAATCCAGAGAATGCTGTTTATCACTCTGTCGTACTAGAGGAAGTATCAAAGATGAATCGCTTTACAGAACAAATCAATCCAAGAGTTGAACCTGCTCCCCAGTACATTCTAGAAAAACACTACCAACGTAAGCATGGACCAAATGCTTATTACGGTCAAAAGAAATAAGAAATTGAATTGAAAAGAGGCTAGGACCTTTCGATCCAAGCCTCGCTTTTGTAATTGTAAGTATTCGTTATTAAGAGACTACTGTTGATAATTGAAATGCGTTAGTGAATGTGATACTATTATAAAGTTGTTTTCAAGGCAGTTGATTGATAGAGGAGTATGAAATATGGTACTGGATAAGGCAAGTTGTGATTTACTTCAATATTTGATGGATCAAGAAACGTCCAAAACGATTATGGCGATTTCGAAAGATTTGAAAGAGTCAAGAAGGAAAATTTATTATCACATTGACAAAATCAATGCTGCTTTGGGTGACGAGACGCTTCACATCATTAGTATTCCACGAATTGGTATTCACTTAACGGAAGAGCAGAGAGATGCTTGTTGTGAACTATTATCAGAAGTAGATTCGTACGATTATATCATGAGTGCGCATGAACGTATGATGATAATGTTACTATGGATAGGTATTTCTAAAGAACGTATTACGATTGAAAAATTGATGGAGTTAACAGAGGTATCTAGGAATACTGTTCTCAATGATTTGAATAGTATTCGTTATCAACTAACTTTGGAACAATATCAGGTGACCTTGCAAGTGAGCAAGTCACAGGGATACCACCTTCATGCCCACCCTCTTAATAAAATTCAGTATCTTCAATCGCTTCTATATCATATTTTTATGGAAGAGAATGCCACTTTTGTATCTATTTTAGAAGATAAGATGAAAGAGAGGTTAGATGATGAGAGTTTGCTTTCTGTTGAAATGAACCAATTTTTTAAGGAACAGGTTCCTTTAGTTGAACAAGATTTAGGGAAGAAAATAAACCATCATGAAGTAACTTTTATGTTGCAGGTTCTACCTTATTTGCTGTTAAGCTGTCATAATGTTGAACAGTATCAAGAAAGACATCAGGATATAGAGAAAGAATTTTCTTTGATAAGAAAAAGAATAGAGTATCAGGTGTCTAAGAAATTAGGAGAACGGTTGTTTCAAAAGTTTGAAATTTCTTTGTCAGAACTTGAAGTTTCTCTTGTAGCTGTTCTTCTCCTCTCCTATCGTAAAGATTTGGATATTCATGCAGAAAGTGATGATTTCCGGCAATTGAAACTTGCTTTAGAGGAATTTATCTGGTATTTTGAATCACAAATCCGAATGGAGATTGAAAACAAGGATGATTTGTTAAGAAATTTGATGATCCACTGTAAAGCCTTGTTATTTAGAAAGACTTACGGTATTTTTTCTAAAAATCCTCTAACAAAACAAATTCGATCCAAGTATGGAGAATTATTTTTAGTCACTAGAAAATCTGCGGAAATTTTAGAAGGAGCATGGTTTATTCGGCTAACAGACGATGATATTGCCTATTTGACGATTCATATTGGAGGATTTTTAAAGTATACACCATCGTCTCAAAAAAATATGAAAAAAGTTTATCTCGTTTGTGATGAAGGTGTTGCGGTTTCGAGACTTTTGCTGAAACAATGCAAACTTTATTTTCCAAATGAGCAAATTGGCACTGTATTTACAACAGAACAATTTAAGAGTGTGGAAGATATTGCACAAGTTGATGTAGTGATTACAACTAATGATGATTTGGATAGCAGATTTCCGACTTTAAGGGTTAATCCTATCCTTGAAGCAGAAGATATTTTGAAAATGATAGACTATCTTAAACACAATATATTTCGTAATGAGAGCAAAAGTTTCAGTGAAAATCTTTCTAGTCTTATTTCGTCTTATATTGTAGACAGCAAGCTGGCTAGTAAGTTTCAAGAAGAGGTTCAAACACTTATAAATCAAGAAATAGTAGTTCAAGCTTTTTTGGAAGATATTTAAAGGACAGTCCAATGATGAACACAAACCTGTGTTTTTCTTGGTCTTTTTTAGTGTTTTGAAGGGTGGTATACTAATCTCAAAGATAACAATTATATCCAAAGGAGGCAACATATGCCAAACGTCAAAGAAATTACAAGAGAGTCATGGATTTTAGCTACTTTCCCAGAGTGGGGAACATGGTTGAACGAAGAAATCGAAGAAGAAGTCGTACCTGAAGGCAACTTTGCCATGTGGTGGCTAGGCAACTGTGGTACTTGGATTAAGACACCAGGTGGTGCTAACGTTGTCATGGACCTTTGGTCAAACCGTGGAAAATCAACGAAAAAAGTGAAAGATATGGTTCGTGGGCACCAAATGGCAAATATGGCAGGTGTTCGTAAGTTGCAACCAAACTTGCGTGTTCAGCCAATGGTTATCGATCCATTTGCTATCAACGAACTAGACTATTACTTAGTTTCACACTTCCACAGTGATCATATCGACCCATACACAGCTGCAGCAATTCTCAACAATCCTAAGTTAGAGCATGTTAAGTTTATCGGTCCTTACCACTGTGGAAGAATCTGGGAAGGATGGGGTGTTCCAAAAGAACGTATCATCGTTGTTAAACCAGGTGACACTATCGAATTAAAAGATATGAAGATTCATGCAGTAGAATCATTTGACCGTACTTGCTTGGTAACTCTCCCAGTGAACGGTGCTGACGAGACAGGTGGTGAACTTGCTGGCTTAGCTGTTACAGATGAAGAAATGGCTCAAAAGGCTGTTAACTATATCTTTGAAACACCAGGTGGAACCATCTATCATGGTGCAGATTCTCACTTCTCAAACTATTTTGCAAAACATGGTAAAGACTTTAAAATTGATGTTGCTTTGAATAACTATGGTGAAAATCCGGTAGGTATCCAAGATAAAATGACATCTATCGACCTTCTTCGTATGGCAGAAAATCTGCGTACCAAAGTCATTATCCCAGTTCACTATGATATCTGGTCTAACTTCATGGCTTCTACTAATGAGATTCTAGAACTTTGGAAAATGAGAAAAGATCGCTTGCAATACGATTTCCATCCATTTATCTGGGAAGTCGGCGGTAAGTACACTTATCCTCAAGATCAACACTTAGTAGAATACCATCATCCACGTGGTTTTGATGATTGTTTTGAACAAGACTCTAACATTCAATTTAAAGCTTTGCTATAATATAAAAATATTCTTTGGAGGTTATCCGTATGTTGCATGATACGGATAATTTTCATATAATAGTAAAATAGAATGTGTGATTCAATAATCACCTCAAATAGAAAGGAAATTCTATGTCAAATCTATCTGTTAATGCAATTCGTTTCCTAGGTATTGATGCCATTAATAAAGCCAACTCAGGTCACCCAGGTGTGGTTATGGGAGCGGCTCCGATGGCTTACAGCCTCTTTACAAAACAACTTCGTATCAATCCAGCTCAACCAAACTGGATTAACCGTGACCGCTTTATTCTTTCAGCTGGTCATGGTTCAATGCTCCTTTATGCCCTTCTTCATCTTTCTGGTTTTGAAGATGTCAGCATGGATGAGATTAAGAGCTTCCGTCAATGGGGTTCAAAAACACCTGGTCACCCAGAATTTGGCCATACAGCAGGGATTGATGCTACCACAGGTCCTCTAGGTCAAGGGATTTCAACTGCCACTGGTTTTGCCCAAGCAGAACGTTTCTTGGCAGCCAAATATAACCGCGAAGGCTACAATATCTTTGACCACTATACTTATGTTATCTGTGGAGACGGAGACTTGATGGAAGGTGTCTCAAGTGAGGCGGCTTCATACGCAGGCTTGCAAAAACTAGATAAGTTGGTTGTCCTTTATGATTCAAATGACATTAACTTGGATGGTGAGACAAAGGATTCCTTTACAGAAAGTGTTCGTGACCGTTACAATGCCTATGGTTGGCATACTGCCTTGGTTGAAGACGGAACAGACTTGGAAGCAATCCATGCAGCTATCGAAACAGCAAAAGCTTCAGGCAAACCATCTTTGATTGAAGTGAAGACTGTTATTGGATACGGTTCTCCAAATAAACAAGGAACTAATGCCGTACACGGTGCTCCTCTTGGAGCAGATGAAACTGCAGCAACTCGCCAAGCACTTGATTGGGACTATGAACCATTTGAAATCCCAGAACAAGTTTATGCTGATTTCAAAGAACATGTTGCAGACCGTGGTGCATCAGCTTATGAAGCTTGGACAAAATTAGTTGCTGATTATAAAGAGGCTCACCCAGAATTGGCTGCAGAAGTAGAAGCCATTATTGATGGACGTGATCCAGTTGAAGTGACTCCAGCAGACTTCCCAGCATTAGAAAATGGCTTCTCTCAAGCAACACGTAATTCAAGCCAAGATGCCTTAAACGTTGTAGCTGCTAAATTGCCAACTTTCTTGGGTGGATCAGCTGATCTAGCTCACTCAAACATGACTTACATCAAAACGGATGGGCTTCAAGACGATGCTAATCGCTTGAACCGTAACATTCAGTTTGGTGTTCGTGAATTTGCAATGGGAACGATCTTGAACGGGATGGCCCTTCATGGTGGACTTCGTGTATACGGTGGAACTTTCTTCGTCTTCTCTGACTATGTGAAGGCAGCTGTCCGCTTGTCAGCCTTACAAGGACTTCCTGTGACTTATGTCTTTACCCACGATTCAATCGCAGTTGGAGAAGACGGTCCAACGCATGAACCGGTGGAACATTTGGCAGGTCTTCGTGCTATGCCAAATCTGAATGTTTTCCGTCCAGCAGATGCGCGTGAAACGCAAGCAGCTTGGTACCTTGCAGTGACAAGTGAGAAAACACCAACTGCCCTTGTCTTGACACGTCAAAACTTGACTGTTGAAGAAGGGACAGACTTCGACAAGGTTGCTAAAGGTGCTTATGTTGTATATGAAAATGCAGCAGACTTTGATACAATCTTGATTGCGACAGGTTCAGAGGTCAATCTTGCTGTCTCAGCTGCCAAAGAATTGGCTAGTCAAGGCGCAAAAGTCCGCGTAGTCAGCATGCCATCTACAGATGTCTTTGATAAACAAGATGCAGCATACAAGGAAGAAATTCTTCCAAATGCAGTTCGCCGTCGTGTTGCAGTCGAAATGGGTGCAACTCAAAACTGGTACAAATATGTTGGTCTCGATGGTGCTGTTCTCGGTATTGATACCTTCGGAGCCTCTGCCCCAGCACCAAAAGTATTGGCAGAATATGGCTTTACTGTCGAAAATCTTGTAAAAGTCGTTCAAAACTTGAAATAATTCTAAAAATCAGGGCGTAAGCTCTGGTTTTTTCTTACTAGAAAAGCAAGGTACAATCTTGTAAAAGTAGCTGAAATTTGATATAGTAGTCCTATGTGAAAGACAAAGGAGAATATAATGGAATCACAATATACATTTTTAATCATTCTTGTGGCTATGGTGGGCTTGATGTTCTTTACGCAACGCTCTCAAAAGAAACAAGCACAAAAGCGTATGGAAAGCTTGAATAAATTACAAAAAGGCTATGAAGTTATTACAATCGGTGGGCTTTATGGAACAGTCGATGAAGTAGATACAGAAAAGAAAACAATTGTTCTTGATGTCGATGGAGTTTACTTGACTTTTGAACTAGCTGCTATCAAGACAGTATTACCTCTGAAAGAAACAGCTTCACTCGAAGGTACAATTAAAAAATAAGACGGGATCACGAACTCCCGTTTTTCTATAAAAGAAAGGAAATGGGATGAAAAAATTAGTCTTTGTCTGTCTGGGGAATATTTGCCGCAGCCCTATGGCCGAGTTTGTTATGAAATCAATGACAGATAATTACGAAATCCAAAGTCGAGCGACTTCCTCTTGGGAACATGGCAATCCGATTCATAAGGGAACTCAGGGAGTTTTTCAACAGTATGAGATTCCTTATGACAAGAATAAGACATCGCTTCAGATTAGTAAGGAAGATTTTGAAGCCTTTGATTATATTGTCGGAATGGACGCTTCAAATGTTTCTGACTTACGTCAGATGTGTCCAGCAGATTGTCAAGATAAGATTTACTCATTTGCATCTGAAAGTGTTCCAGATCCTTGGTATACAGGTGATTTTGAGGAAACTTATCAGCGTGTTCAAGAGGGTTGTCAAGCTTGGTTAGAACGTTTAGAAAAGGAGAGTGAAGATGGAAAATCTTAGGAATTTTTACGAAAAGTATCGTGTCTATCTGACTCGTCCACGTTTAGAGCTTTTGGCAGTAGTTGCTATTGTTTTCTGTGCTGTACTCGTCTTTTTTCTAAATATTCCCGGAAAAGGTGTTCTAAAGCTTGATAATGGAACGATTGTTTACGATGGCACTCTTGTCCGTGGTAAAATGAATGGACAAGGTACCATTACTTTCCAAAATGGAGACCAATATACAGGTGGCTTCAATAATGGAGCCTTTAACGGAAAAGGTACCTTTCAATCTAAAGAAGGCTGGACCTACGAAGGTGATTTTGTAAATGGTCAGGCTGAAGGAAAAGGAAAACTAACAACAGAACAAGAAGTCGTTTATGAAGGGACTTTTAAACAAGGCGTTTTTCAACAAAAATAAGGCCTCCTTATCAAAGGAGGTATTGTTAGAATGTTTAAGTAAGCGCTTACCCGAAAATCCCTTTCTTTACAAGTCCCTCTTCCAAGAAAGCTTGTGAAATAAAAAATATTTGAAATAAATTTCACAAACTCTAAAGAAAAAACGTGACAAGTAAAGAGAATGAGAAAATATTCACAAGGATTTAAAAATTCTTTGTGAAATGTTTATGAAACTGTTTACAAAACATAAAAAAAGAGTTATAATAAACTTGTGAAAAAATTAACAAAGGATAAAATCCTTAAAGGCTATGGAGGATAATATGGCTGATAAAAAAACAGTAACACCTGAGGAAAAACAACTTGCTGCTGAAAAGCATGTCGATGGTCTCGTGAAAAAAGCCTTGGTTGCGCTTGACGAGATGCGCAAGTTGAACCAAGAACAAGTTGACTATATTGTAGCAAAAGCTTCGGTTGCAGCACTTGACGCGCATGGTATACTGGCACAACATGCAGTTGAAGAAACTGGTCGTGGGGTATTTGAAGATAAGGCAACGAAAAATCTATTTGCCTGTGAACACGTAGTGAACAATATGCGTGGAGTTAAAACAGTTGGAGTTATCGAAGATGATCCAATTACAGGGTTGACGAAGATTGCTGAACCTGTTGGTGTAATTTGTGGTGTCACTCCAACAACCAACCCAACTTCAACAGCTATTTTCAAATCATTGATTGCTTTGAAAACACGTAATCCAATCGTGTTTGCTTTCCACCCATCAGCTCAAGAATCATCAGCCCACGCAGCACAGATCGTTCGTGATGCCGCTATCGCAGCTGGAGCGCCTGAAAACTGTGTTCAATGGATTACAGAGCCATCTATGGAAGCAACTGGAGCGCTTATGAACCACGAAGGTGTTGCTACTATCCTTGCAACGGGTGGTAATGCCATGGTTAAAGCGGCATATTCATGTGGTAAACCAGCTCTTGGGGTAGGTGCCGGAAACGTTCCTGCCTATGTAGAAAAATCTGCTGACCTTCGTCAAGCTGCTCATGACATCGTTATGTCTAAATCATTTGATAATGGGATGGTCTGTGCATCAGAGCAAGCAGTTATCATTGATAAAGAAGTGTACGACGACTTTGTAGAAGAATTCAAATCATACCACACTTACTTTGTAAACAAAAAAGAAAAAGCACTTCTTGAAGAATTCTGTTTTGGAGTGAAAGCAAACAGTAAAAACTGTGCTGGTGCTAAACTAAATGCAAACATTGTTGGTAAACCAGCAGCATGGATTGCAGAACAAGCAGGATTCAGTGTTCCAGAAGGAACAAACATCTTGGCTGCAGAATGTGAGGAAGTAGGACCAAAAGAACCACTGACTCGTGAAAAATTGTCACCAGTAATCGCTGTATTGAAAGCTGAAGATACAGAAGATGGTCTTACAAAAGCTCGTCAAATGGTTGAGTTTAACGGACTTGGTCACTCAGCAGCTATCCATACAAAAGACGAAGAGCTTGCTAAACGCTTTGGTACAGAAATCAAAGCTATGCGTATTATCTGGAACTCTCCATCTACTTTCGGTGGTATCGGTGACGTTTACAATGCCTTCATCCCATCATTGACACTTGGATGTGGTTCATACGGACGCAATTCAGTTGGTGATAACGTGAGTGCTATTAACCTCCTAAACATCAAGAAAGTAGGGAAACGTAGAAATAATATGCAATGGTTTAAAGTTCCTTCAAAAATTTACTTCGAACGCAATTCTATCCAATACCTTCAAACATGTGAAGATATTGAACGCGTTATGATCGTTACGGACAAATCAATCGAAAAACTCGGTTTCGTTCAACGTGTTATCGACCAATTGAACGCACGTAGCAACCGTGTAACTGTCCAAGTCTTCTCAGATGTTGAACCAGATCCAGATATCACAACTGTAGAACGTGGTACTGAGGTTATGAGAGCATTTGAACCAGATACAATTATCGCTCTGGGTGGTGGTTCACCAATGGATGCGGCTAAAGTTATGTGGCTCTTCTACGAACAACCAGAAGTCGACTTCCGTGACTTGGTTCAAAAATTCATGGATATCCGTAAACGTGCCTTCCGCTTCCCATCACTTGGTAAGAAAGCGAAGTACATCGGTATCCCGACAACTTCTGGTACAGGTTCAGAAGTAACACCATTTGCTGTTATCTCTGATAAGAAAAACAACCGTAAATATCCATTGGCTGACTACTCATTGACACCAACTATTGCGATTGTTGACCCTGCTTTGGTTGAATCAGTTCCAGATTTCATTACTGCTGACACAGGTATGGATGTCTTGACTCATGCGACTGAAGCCTACACTTCAAACTTCGCTAACGACTACACAGATGGTATCGCCCTTCAATCAATCAAACTTGTCTTTGAATGGTTGGAAAAATCTGTTAAAACTGCTGATTCAGAAGCACGTGAAAAAATGCATAATGCTTCTACAATGGCAGGTATGGCCTTTGCTAATGCCTTCCTTGGTATGAGCCACTCAATGGCCCACAAGATCGGTGCGGTTCACCATACTGTCCATGGACGTACAAACGCAATCTTGCTTCCATACGTTATCCGTTACAATGGAACTCGTCCATCTAAGACTACTACTTGGCCTAAATACAACTACTGGAAGGCTGATGAGAAATTCCAAGACATCGCGAAAATGCTTGGCTTACCTCACTCAACTCCAGAAGAAGCAGTTGAAGAATATGCTAAAGCTGTTTACGAACTTGGTGTTGCAGTAGGTATCAAGATGAACTTCAAGGATCAAGGAATTGATGAAAAAGCTTGGAAAGACAGCTTGCATGAAATTGCCTTGCTTGCTTATGAAGATCAATGTTCACCTGCTAACCCACGCTTGCCAATGGTAGCTGACATGGAAGAAATTATGGCAGATGCTTACTATGGCTACAAAGAAAGACCAGGACGCCGTAAATAATTGTTATCAGCCTAGAGGCAGGAATTTCCTGTCTCTTTTTTGTAAAATTGGAAGATTGAAAAAAATTTTTAGCTTTTCTATTTTCACTTTTCATTTTAAAAGGAAACCGGTAAATGACTAGGTAGACAAAGAAAGACAGTAGTATAGGCTTTCAAAGGAGAAAGAAAAATAAGTGGGGTATAGACAAAAAACAACGCCCGTACTTGCAATTCAACTCAAATAGTTATATAATAGATTTGTTGAAAGGTGATTTGTAGTGATTCAAGTTACTCTTTTCACAATAAAAATTTCATGATTTTCATAAGGAGGAAATCACTAATGGTAGTTAAAGTTGGTATTAACGGTTTCGGACGTATCGGTCGTCTTGCTTTCCGTCGTATCCAAAACGTAGAAGGTGTTGAAGTTACTCGTATCAACGACCTTACAGATCCAGTTATGCTTGCACACTTGTTGAAATACGACACAACTCAAGGTCGTTTCGACGGTACTGTTGAAGTTAAAGAAGGTGGATTCGAAGTTAACGGTAAATTCGTTAAAGTTTCTGCTGAACGTGATCCAGAACAAATCGACTGGGCTACTGACGGTGTAGAAATCGTTCTTGAAGCTACTGGTTTCTTTGCTAAGAAAGAAGCAGCTGAAAAACACCTTAAAGGTGGAGCTAAAAAAGTTGTTATCACTGCTCCTGGTGGAAACGACGTTAAAACAGTTGTATTCAACACTAACCACGACGTTCTTGACGGTACTGAAACAGTTATCTCAGGTGCTTCATGTACTACAAACTGCTTGGCTCCAATGGCTAAAGCTCTTCAAGACAACTTTGGTGTTGTTGAAGGATTGATGACTACTATCCACGCTTACACTGGTGACCAAATGATTCTTGACGGACCACACCGTGGTGGTGACCTTCGCCGTGCTCGCGCTGGTGCTGCAAACATCGTTCCTAACTCAACTGGTGCTGCAAAAGCTATCGGTCTTGTAATCCCAGAATTGAACGGTAAACTTGACGGATCTGCACAACGCGTTCCAACTCCAACTGGATCAGTTACTGAATTGGTAGCAGTTCTTGAAAAGAACGTTACTGTTGATGAAGTGAACGCAGCTATGAAAGCAGCTTCAAACGAATCATACGGTTACACAGAAGATCCAATCGTATCTTCAGATATCGTAGGTATGTCTTACGGTTCATTGTTTGACGCAACTCAAACTAAAGTTCTTGACGTTGACGGTAAACAATTGGTTAAAGTTGTATCATGGTACGACAACGAAATGTCATACACTGCACAACTTGTTCGTACTCTTGAATACTTCGCAAAAATCGCTAAATAATTCTTGAGTCGATAAAAAGCAAGGCCTATTGGTCTTGCTTTTCTTATATGGAAAAATGGATGACACAATCATCCATTCTTTTTTAATTCTTTTTCAAAAGTATCTGAAAAGGCATTGAAGCTTAATCTCTCTAATGTAAGTGGATGGGTAAAGGAAAGTCGAAAGGCATGAAGCATAAGCCGACTTGATTTTGATTTGCTATTATAGAGAGGGTCGCCTAAAATAGGAAAATTATGATGCGAAAGGTGCACACGGATTTGATGTGTTCGACCTGTCTTTAGCTTGCAACGAACCAAGGAAGTTTTGTTTGGGAATTGCTTTAATCTGCTTACATGCGTTTCGGCATGTTGGCCATTTTTTGTATCAACTACTCGTTTTCTGCGATCATGGCGATCACGTCCGATTTTGTCTTTGAAAACAAGTTCTTTGCTGTTGATATGTCCGTCGACCTGTGCCCAATATTCCCTAGAAATCTCTTTTTTCTCCAATAAGCGATTGAGAATAGGTAGGATAAAAGGATTTTTGGCAAAGAGAATTAAGCCACTGGTTTCCATGTCCAGACGATGAACGACATAGCAGGTTTGGCCGACATAGGCACTGACATGGTTAAGAAGGGCGATTTCGTTTGGCTGATTACCATGCGTTTTCATCCCCTGGGGTTTGTTTACAATAATCAAGTGTTGATCTTGATAAACTTCCTGAATGAGGTTTGGGTTGCCCCAAGGAATTTCTTTTTCGGGATAATCTTCCTCGTCAAAAGTCAATTGGCAAACATCTCCAGGATTCACCGTCTCGTTCCAATGAACTTCTCGCTGATTAATCAAAATGTGTTTCTTGATTCTCAAAAAATGACGGATTTTTCTAGGGATGAGGAGTTGTTCCTCAAGTAATTGCTTTACCGTCATTTGAGGTAGAGAGTCTGGCAATGTAAATGTGAATTTCATACAGATATTGTAACAAAAAAAGCCCTATTTGGATAGGAAATAGCTAAATTCTTGTCTTCCTATGATGAAGATGATAAAATAAACGCATGAAATTAGATAAATTATTCGAGAAATTTCTTTCTCTTTTTAAAAAAGAAACAAGTGAATCAGAGGATTCTGGATCTACTAGCTTGCGTCGTTCTCGCAGTGATCGAAAAAAATTAGCCCAAGTGGGTCCGATTCGAAAATTCTGGCGTCGCTATCATCTAACAAAGATTGTCCTTATACTAGGTTTGAGTGCAGGCTTGCTAGTTGGAACCTATTTGTTTGCTGTAGCCAAGTCAACCAATGTCAATGATTTGCAAAATGCCTTGAAAACTCGGACTATCATTTTTGACCGTGAAGAAAAGGAGGCTGGTGCCTTGTCTGGTCAAAAGGGAACCTATGTTGAATTGACTGATATCAGTAAAAATTTGCAGAATGCCGTTATTGCGACAGAAGACCGCTCTTTTTATAAAAATGACGGGATTAATTATGGTCGTTTCTTCTTGGCTATTGTAACTGCTGGACGTTCGGGTGGTGGTTCTACTATTACCCAACAGCTAGCTAAAAACGCCTATTTGTCGCAGGATCAAACTGTTGAGAGAAAAGCGAAAGAATTTTTCCTGGCCTTAGAATTAACCAAAAAATATAGTAAGGATCAAATTTTAACCATGTACCTTAACAACGCCTATTTTGGAAATGGTGTGTGGGGTGTAGAAGATGCGAGTAAGAAATACTTTGGAGTTTCTGCATCAGAAGTGAGTCTGGATCAAGCTGCGACTCTGGCAGGGATGCTCAAAGGGCCGGAACTGTATAATCCTTTGAATTCCGTACAAGATTCGACTAATCGTCGCGACACTGTCTTGCAAAATATGGTTGCAGCAGGATATATTGATAAAAACCAAGAAATCGAAGCTGCAGAAGTTGATATGAATTCGCAATTGCACGATAAGTATGAAGGGAAAATTTCAGATTACCGCTACCCTTCTTATTTTGACGCGGTGGTTAATGAAGCTGTTTCTAAGTATAATCTAACAGAGGAAGAAATCGTAAATAATGGCTACCGCATTTATACAGAGTTGGATCAAAACTACCAAGCAAATATGCAGGTTGTCTATGAAAATACAGCGCTATTTCCGAGGGAAGAGGATGGAACATTTGCTCAATCAGGAAGTGTCGCTCTCGAACCGAAAACAGGAGGAGTTCGTGGAGTTGTCGGTCAAGTTGCTGACAATGATAAAACTGGATTCCGGAATTTCAACTATGCAACTCAATCAAAACGTAGCCCTGGCTCTACAATTAAGCCTTTAGTTGTTTATACGCCAGCAGTTGAGGCAGGTTGGGCTTTGAACAAGCAGTTGGATAACCATACCATGAAGTATGACAACTATAAGGTAGATAACTATGCAGGAATCAAAAAGAGTCGAGAAGTTCCCATGTATCAAGCCTTGGCAGAATCGCTTAATCTACCTGCTGTTGCTACTGTTAATGATTTAGGTGTTGACAAGGCTTTTGAGGCAGGAGAAAAATTTGGACTCAACATGGAAAAGGTCGACCGTGTTCTTGGTGTCGCTTTGGGAAGCGGTGTCGAAACCAATCCTCTTCAAATGGCTCAAGCATATGCTGCCTTTGCCAATGAAGGTTTAATGCCGGAAGCTCATTTTATTAGTAGAATTGAAAATGCTAGTGGTCAGGTTATTGCGAGTCATAAAAATTCACAAAAACGAGTGATTGAGAAGTCTGTAGCTGATAAGATGACCAGTATGATGTTGGGGACATTCACCAACGGCACCGGTATTAGTTCATCGCCTGCAGATTATGTCATGGCAGGGAAAACTGGTACAACCGAAGCTGTTTTTAATCCTGAATACACAAGTGACCAGTGGGTAATTGGCTATACTCCGGATGTAGTGATTAGTCACTGGCTTGGTTTCCCGACCACTGATGAAAATCACTATCTAGCAGGATCTACTTCAAATGGTGCAGCTCATGTCTTTAGAAACATTGCCAATACCATTTTACCTTATACGCCAGGAAGTACCTTTACAGTTGAAAATGCATATAAGAAAAACGGAATTGCACCAGCTAACACAAAAAGACAAGTACAAACCAATGATAATATCCAGACAGATGATAATTTGTCTGATATTCGAGGACGTGCGCAAAGTCTAGTAGATGAGGCTAGTCGGGCTATCTCGGATGCTAAGATTAAGGAAAAGGCTCAAACAATATGGGATTCGGTAGTCAATCTATTTCGCTAAGATGCTTGTCAAAGCCTAGCTTTCTTGTTATAATAGATAAGATGGAGGCGTTATGGCACTAAAAAAAGCAAGCCTAGCTTGTGCGGTTTGTGGTTCGAGAAACTATTCAATCAAGATTAGTGGAAACCCCAAGCCTACACGACTAGAAGTAAATAAATTTTGTAAGCATTGTGGCAAGTACACTACACACAGAGAAACGAGATAGGAGAGAGCGATGCGTTTTATTGGAGATATTTTTAGACTTCTTAAAGACACAACATGGCCAACTCGCAAGGAAAGCTGGAGAGATTTTCGTTCTATCATGGAATACACAGCTTTCTTTGTAGTAATTATTTACATTTTTGACCAGTTGATTGTTTCAGGTTTGATTCGATTTATTAACATTTTTTAGAAGGCTAGTGGAGCTAATTACACTAGAAATCTTCTATTTATGAAAGGAAATATCATGGATAGTTTTGATAAAGGATGGTTTGTTTTACAAACTTATTCTGGTTATGAAAATAAGGTAAAAGAAAATCTATTACAACGTGCACAAACCTACAATATGTTGGATAATATTCTACGTGTTGAAATTCCAACACAAACAGTGCAAGTTGAAAAAAATGGAAAGAGAAAAGAAGTAGAAGAAAATCGCTTTCCAGGTTATGTTCTTGTAGAAATGGTCATGACAGATGAAGCTTGGTTTGTTGTTCGAAATACACCAAATGTTACAGGATTCGTCGGATCTCACGGAAATAGATCAAAACCAACTCCATTATTGGAACAAGAAATTCGTGACATTTTGGTATCTATGGGACAAACTGTTCAAGAATTTGATTTCGATGTTGAGGTTGGTCAAACTGTACGTATTATTGATGGAGCTTTTGCAGATTATACCGGTAAGATTACGGAGATTGATAACAATAAAGTGAAGATGATTATCTCTATGTTTGGTAATGACACAGTTGCAGAAGTAAACCTAAACCAAATCGCAGAATTATAACCCTGAGAGAGGCTTGTCCTCTCTTTTTTGTGCAGTTGAGGAGCTAAATGGCGCAGAATAGAGGAAATAAACCCAACTAGCTTCTTTATTTGTTAGACTGTATCTAGAAAGGGGAACGTTATGTTTAAAGAATTGTATAAAGAAGTCCAGGGAATTGTATATAAGAGTAGAAATGAATATTACCTTCATTTATGGGAGCTATCGGATTGGGAGCAAGAGGGGATGATTTGCTTACATGAATTGATTAGTAAAGAAGAAGGATTAGTAGAAGATATTCCTCGTTTAAGGAAATATTTCAAAACCAAGTTTCGGAATCGGATTCTAGACTATATCCGTAAACAAGAAAGTCAAAAACGAAGATATGATAAAGAGCTTTATGAAGAAGTGGGTGAGCTAAGTCATCGTATAAGTGAGGGAGGTCTCTGGTTAGATGACTATTATCTCTTTCATGAAACACTGAGAGATTATAGAAGTAAACAAAATAAGGAGCAACAAGAAGAGTTAGAACGCGTCTTAAGAGATGAACGCTTCCGAGGGCGTCAAAGAGTGTTAAGAGACTTACGTATTGTGTTTAAAGAGTTTAATATTGGGCTGAAATAGTCAAATTAAAAAAAGTCGAAAAAAATTTAAAAAAAATTTAAAAAAGTAGTTGACAAAGTTTGAAAAGTCGGTATAATAGTAAGAGTTGAAAATAACAACTCCGGTCCGTTGGTCAAGGGGTTAAGACACCGCCTTTTCACGGCGGTAACACGGGTTCGAATCCCGTACGGACTATGGTATGTTGCGGTTGAAACACTTGATGAAAAAAAGTTTAAAAAAGTTTCAAAAAAAGTGTTGACAAGCGAAAGCGACTGTGATATACTAATATAGTTGTCACTTGAGAGAAGTGAGTGACAAAGACCTTTGAAAACTGAACAAGACGAACCAATGTGCAGGGCACTACAACTAAGGTTGTAGTACTGAACAATGAAAAAACAATAAATCTGTCAGTGACAGAAATGAGTGAGAACTCAAACTTTTAATGAGAGTTTGATCCTGGCTCAGGACGAACGCTGGCGGCGTGCCTAATACATGCAAGTAGAACGCTGAAGGAGGAGCTTGCTCTTCTGGATGAGTTGCGAACGGGTGAGTAACGCGTAGGTAACCTGCCTGGTAGCGGGGGATAACTATTGGAAACGATAGCTAATACCGCATAAGAGTAGATGTTGCATGACATTTGCTTAAAAGGTGCAATTGCATCAC